>JBAXSZ010000015.1:0-29567 GCA_037130455.1 Actinomycetes bacterium
GCGACTGGACCGATTTCAACGATAACCACATCGCCAACCTTGAGCCGATTCTCTTTTTTCGGCAGGCTGATTTCGCTGGGATTTTCTGGGGCTACTGCATCATTTGGTTCCATGGTCGCTAGCCTAAGGGTGTAAGTTCTCCCTCGTGCACGTAGTCATTATGGGTTGCGGTCGAGTCGGTTCAGGTCTTGCAAGAGATTTGGAAGCCGCAGGCCACACCGTCGCGGTCATCGACCAAAATCGAGAAGCCTTTCGCCGCCTTGGGGCAGATTTCAACGGTCGTACTGTGGCAGGGGTTGGCTTTGATCGAGATACGCTCCTAGAAGCAGGAATTGAACATGCCGATGCCTTTGCGGCGGTCTCCAATGGCGATAATTCCAATATTTTGGCGGCACGAGTCGCTCGAGAAACCTATGGAGTGGCCAATGTCGTCGCCAGAATTTATGACCCCGCCCGCGCTGAAATTTATCAACGATTAGGTATTCCCACAGTTGCAACGGTTTTATGGACCACAGACCAAATTATGAGAAGGCTTGCACCTCAAGGAAGTCGCTCCGAATGGCGCGATGCCAGCGGCGTTATTCAATTGTGCGAAGTTCACATCCACTCGGACTGGTATGGACAACCGGCTCATTTAATTGAAACCTCTACCCCGGCCCGAGTCGCCTTCATTACTCGACTGGGCGAAGGTTTGATTCCCAATGAACACACCGTGCTCCAAGAGGGCGATCTTGTTCATGTCGTTGTCGCCGAATCAGATGTAGCGAACGTTGAACTGGCCTTGGCAAAATCTCCGGAGGATAACTAAATGAGAATTGCCATCGCTGGCGCTGGAAATGTCGGAAGAGCTATAGCCGCCGAACTTCTTGAAAATGGGCATCACGTTCTTCTGATTGATCGAGATCCCAAAGCGCTGAAGATGGAGAGCGTCCCCACAGCCGAATGGCTAATGGCAGATGCTTGCGAAATCACTTCATTGGATAATGCGAAATTGGACACGTGCCAGGTAATGATCGCAGCAACTGGCGATGACAAAGTCAATCTGGTCGCCTCGCTGCTGGCAAAGAGCGAATATGGGGTTCCCCGCGTAGTTGCCAGGGTTAACCATCCAAAAAACGAATGGCTCTTCGATACTTCATGGGGAGTCGACGTTGCTGTTTCTACGCCCCGAATTATTTCTGCTCTTGTTGAAGAGGCAGTAAGTGTTGGTGATGTCGTTCGTCTTTTCTCACTTCGACGTGGCGAAGCCAACTTGGTAGAAATCACCCTCCCCGATGGCGTTAGTTGTATCGGCAAAACGGTTCAAGAAGTTCTCATCCCTGAAGGCGCTTCTCTTGCTGCCATTGTCCGAGATGGGCAAGTGAAAGCTCCATCGCCGCACGATGCCTTTGCCGCTGGGGATGAACTTCTCTTTGTTGCAACATCTGAAGCTGAAGAAAAAATTAAAGCCTGCTTTATTTAATCTTCAGTTGTTGGTTCAATAATTTTCGTGGTGGGAACTTTTCTAAGAATTAACCAACTCCCCCACCCTGCGGCAAGGAATAACGGATAGCCCATAATCAATCGAGCCGTACCCAATACATTTACATTTCCGGCTTTATATAACGGATATTGCACAACAAGCCGGGAAACGAAGAGCGCAACCCAGAGCCAGCCGGCACGAATATATGCTCGTTTGCGCATGGGATCTTTTCGCCAGGTGAGGTTTTCGCCCAAGAGCGGCCCAAGCATCATTCCCAAAAGTGGCCAACCAGCCAGATTAAGGGCGCTATAGAAAACTCCATAGACGGCATTAGTGATCAAACCGGGAAGATAGAAATCTGCAGCTTTGCCAGTATGTCTGGAAAGCAAGGCACAAATTGCAATTCCTACGATGCCACTTATTGCATGTTGCAGGGTCTCTCGTTTCACCAATCTCATTAATGTCAGCACTGCCGAAAGAATCAGCGCAGCGATCGATGAACGATTAACGCTGTGAGTTATATTGAAAGAAACGAGAAACAGTAAGGATGGAAGGCCAGAATCGATGAGACCTCGGGTCCCCCCTAACGCCTGAAGAATTTTTGCTTTATCTTCGTGGTGTCCGTCGTAGCTCATGAACTCCGTCCCGTCGATCCGAAACCACCTTGACCGCGACCTGATCCTGGTAAGTATTCGACCTCAACAAATGTGGCTTTTTCAACTTTTTGAATAATTAATTGTGCGATGCGATCTCCTTTTCGAAATGAAATTGCTTCCGCCAGGTCATGGTTGATGAGGATCACCTGAAGCTCACCACGAAATCCAGCATCGACCGTCCCAGGAGTATTGACCATGGAAACTCCATGTTTTATAGCAAGCCCAGAGCGAGGATGCACAAATGCTGCGTAACCATCTGGAAGTGCAATTGCCAACCCCGTTGGTATTAGTGCACGTTCTCCAGGCATCAAGGTGAAGTCAATGCGAGTTGTCAGATCCGCTCCTGCATCTCCTGCTTGTGCATATGCGGGAAGTGGAATTGAATCATCGACCCTAGTTATGAGGACCTGTACCATCAAGGATTAATTTCGAAATCTGGATCGACAAAAGCAAGCAGTTCTGGATGAGCGGTCACGTGCTCTATATATGCCTTCGGGGCGTTATCCATAAAGTGTTTCATGGGAACAATAATAAAGAGAGCCGATGCCCGAACTGCTATAGGACCATCCGCACTCCCCAGCCGACCTACTGCGCTGGTGTAGACCTTACGATTGACCTGTCCGGTGATCTGTGCGGAGATGTGCAACTCCGTACCCATGGGGACTGGCAAGACAAAATCAGTTTCTAGCCGAGCCGTTACCGCTGGCGACCGAATCAGCCACATGAGCTTTCCCAACGCTTCATCGAAAGCTAGCGAAAGAAGTCCGCCATGAGCCAAGCCTGGTGCTCCTTGATGATTTTCAGTAACCGTAAATACCGCGGTGATATCTTGACCTTGACCAACGTGCGCCACTAAATGAAGCCCAGTTGGATGGAGTTCGCCACATCCAAAACAATGGCCGAAATGAGATGGAATTCGAGATCCAGATTCGGGCGCTTTGGCATGACGAGGAGGTATCTGCGCTCCCTCAGGAGGGACGGTGCTAGGAACTCGAGCCATGGTAGAAGGGTAATACTCTTCCACCGATGAAGTAACTTAAGCCCTGTGACCTTCACTGAAACTATTCGTTGGCCGCTTTGGTTATGGGCATTCCTCTTATTTCTGGCCGCCTCGCTCTCCTTGTCGATGTGGGCCGCATTTGGAATCGCCCCCGCCCTGTGGGCGATGTTGGTTCAGGTAATTCTCTTAGTCATAACTTCAGTGACGACTGCTTTGAAAATATCGATAGATGAGACTTACCTTCGAATCGGTCGAGCAAAGATTGAAAAGATTTGGATTCGGCAGATTGTGCTTTTGAATCAGAAAGAAATGGCACTAGCCCGTGGGAGACAATTCGACCCAGCCGCATATGTAGAGATCAGATTCTGGGTGAACTCGGGGGCGCAGTTAGTTCTTCAAGATGATCGAGACCCCACGCCATATTGGTTAATAAGCACAAAAAAGGGCGCTGCATTTTCGCAGGCCCTCTTCGGTGGTAATTAATTACCTAACGGCGATAACTATTCGCAGTCTTTACAGACTGATTTAGCACCTTCACCACGTGCAAGTTGGGTGACGTGATGTACTAAAAAGCATCGTGAACAGGTGAATTCATCACTTTGTTTTGGAACAACTCGCACGGTGAGTTCTTCGCCGGAAAGATCTGCTCCGGGAAGTTCCAAATTCTCAGCAGCGTCTTCCTCATCAATATCTACCTGGCCAGACTGAGCATCAGCACGTCGTGCTTTTAACTCTTCTAGCGACTCCTCATGAAGTTCTTCATCCGTTTTTCTCGGGGTGTCGTAATCGGTTGCCATGGCACCTCCTTCAATCGTCCTTCAGGTATTAACAAAATCCCAAATGGGAAAGCGTTATAAAACTTCGTTATCGGGGCGGATAATCCCCTATTAACCTGGGTAATGCCTAATTAACACTCGGCGTGTCGCTGTTATTCCCGGCAAAAGGGAGCAGAAATCAAGGGGCTAGCACCTATTCTTTGGAGAGAGCTAGTTTTGGAGGCGAATTGGCTCTTGTCCCCGAGCAATGAGACGCTCAAAGTGGTTCTCTCGCTTTTCGGTGAAGGTGGCTACATCAGCCTGAGCTTTGGCCAACCAGATTGCCAATTCATCGCGAGCAGCCTGACCATCGCCAGTTAATGTATCCATATTCCAAATATCCCAAGCGCGTAGCACTGGATGAACCACATCTTCCAAGTGGAGTTGTAGATCATAAATTCCAGCTAGAGCGATCTGGACTGATTTACGACCCCAGCCTGGCATACCTGCACCTGGCATCTGGAAATTGGTCACTACATCCGTGATCGCACGCATGGCCGCATTAGGCTCTAATTTCAGGGCACCGGCCAATAGATTGCGATAGAAAAGCATATGTAAGTTTTCATCTAATGAAACTCGAGCCAACATTCCTTCAGCAATATCGTCATTCGCGATTTTGCCGGTGTTTCGATGCGAAATTCTGGTAGCTAATTCCTGGAAGGTGACATAGGAAACTGTGTGCAACATATCGTTGACGTAGGGAGTTTCATAGCCCACCTGCATGTGCGCCATCCGAAGATCTTCTAATTCATTAGGGTCCACACCTCGGGTTGCCATCAAGTAATCGCGAATCACGATGCTATGGCGCGCTTCCTCGGCAGTCCATCGATTAATCCAGGTATTCCAAGCGCCATCTCGACCCATGGAGAGTGCAATTTCGGTGTGATAGCTGGGCAAATTATCTTCGGTAAGAAGATTAAGAACGAGAGAATCTTGGGCGATTGGAGTTAATTTCGAATCTTTCGCCTCCCACGCATCGCCGTTGAGCGGGCCCGGGAAATTTCTGCCTTCGCTCCAAGGAACGTACTCGTGGGGGTACCAATCTTTAGTGGTGCTTAAATGTCGTTCTAACTCAACGGCAGCAACCGGCTCGAGCTCTCGGATTAAACGAGACTGAACAGTTTCACTACCTGACATCTCACAACCTTTCATCAACTCAAATCTAGGTGGACAACCTACCTCACGACTACAGGTTACTCGCGAGTTTGATGGTGAACACGATTTGTTCGTTTTACTGCTTGATCTAAGCGCCATTTCGCAATAGCCGCATGATTGCCCGACAGAAGAACCTCAGGAACCGCAAGTTCACGCCACAGGGCAGGTTTTGTGAAATTGGGGTATTCGACCATCGAGCCATCCATAGAGTGAGACTCTTCGCGTAACGAATCAGGATTGCCCAAGACGCCAGGAATGAGTCGAATTACCGCTTCAAGGATCACGAGTGCAGCCACTTCACCCCCGCCTAAAACATAGTCACCAATGGATACTTCTCGCACTCGAAAATCAGCTCGTGATTGATAATGCTCAGTGACTCGATGGTCGATACCTTCGTATCGTCCACATGCGAATATCACATGCTCACAATTAACCAACTCTTCAGCCAACTTCTGCGTGAACTTTTCGCCCGCAGGTGTTAAAACAATTAAGTCATGAATTGGCGCGCCGTCGCGCTCTGCAACAGCATCGATCGCTTCACCCCAAGGTTGCGGTGACATAACCATGCCTGCGCCTCCGCCATAAGGGGTGTCATCAACGCTCCTATGAATATTGGTGGCATATTCGCGTAAATCTTGGATAGAAATATCAACCAAACCAGCCTGCGCGGCTTTACCCATCAAGGAAATCGCGATTGGGGTTAGATAGTCTGGGAAAATCGTGATTACATCGAAGCGATTATTGCTGGACATCTATAAGTCCTTCAGGTGGAATTACTGTGATTAACTTATTTTTAATATCGACGATTGGGACAATCTCACGCACAAAGGGAAAAAGAATCTCACCAGAGGAGCCTGTAACTGCTAATAAGTCTTGCCCAGGAAGTGGGATCACTTCAGTAACAATTCCAATTTTCTCGCCGGACGCTGTAACCACGACGCAATCTATAAGTTGCACGACATGAAAATCATCTTCATCCAGAGCATCGGCTTCAATATCCACCTCTGCTTTAAGAATGGTGTCTCGGAGTTTTTCTACGCCAGTTCGATCGGTAATGCCTTCAAAGCACAAAAGCAGCGTGCCATTGTGATTACGCACCGATTTGATTGTTAGCGGTCCATGGAAAACTGGATCTGTCACAAGGACAGATCCAGCAAAGAAACGTTCTTCCGGAAGATCGGTTCGGACCTCAATGGTTGCCTCGCCTAAAACTCCATGTGCCCGACCGATGCGGCCGACAGTCAGGAGCATTACTACCTGGCCTCGTCAGCCTCGATGAGGTCGACGCGGATTGACCTGCCTGCAATTGCACTTACGACAGTTCGAAGTGCGCGTGCGGTACGGCCATTTCGACCGATGACTTTACCGATGTCATCTGGATGTACCCGAACTTCCAGGGTAGTTCCACGACGATGATTCTTTTCAGTGATTACAACATCATCGGGATTATCGACAATGCCCTTCACTAAATGTTCTAAAGCTTCGTCGATCATTATTATTCGGCTGCACTTTCAGAAGGAGCTTCGGTAACTTCAGCAACTGCTTCGGCAACCACTTCTTCAACTACGGGTGCTGCAACTTCTTCAACTGCTGGCGCATTCTTAGCCGCCAATTTTTCCGCAGCCTTTTTCTTTAGCGTGGTTGCGCCTTCTTTTGGCTCATCCATAGATTCTTTAACTGCAAGTTCGTATGCAATTCGCTTGTGTGGCTTTTCAGCAGCAACGCGAAGTGTTCCCTCAGTACCAGGAAGACCTTTTGCTTTTTGCCAATCGCCAGTCACTTTAAGCAAAACCTCTACGGCCTCAGTTGGCTGTGCGCCAACTCCGAGCCAGTATTGCGCGCGATCAGAGTTAACCTCAATAAGGGAAGGCTCTGATCCTGGAGAGTAGCGACCAATTTCTTCGATGGCCCGGCCATTACGGGCGGTGCGAGAATCGGCTACAACAATTCGGTAATGCGGGGTGCGAATTTTTCCAAGACGCATAAGCTTAATTTTTACGGCCACGAAGGCGTTCTCCTTGAGTTAGTCGGATTGAACCAAGATACCGACAGTGGGAGCGTCGGAACTGATCTATCCATTGTTGACGAGTGTGCACGGGGGTAGAGGGCCCCATTGCAGGGTGCTAATCCTGCCATCTCAGCCTGCCAATCCCAAATCCAGAACCTTTTTTAGGCTCCTTCGGCAGCTCGTTTAGCCGGGTTGCCAGATTTTGACTTCTTCTTGGGCGGCAGATTTCCGCTTGATTTAGCGCTCGGAAAGCCGGTGCCAGCGCCCATTCCACCAGGAAGAGCCATTCCGGGAGGCAGACCCATTCCGGCCGGGAGCCCGCGCCCGCCAGAATTTCGCAATTGCTTCATCATCTTTTGGGCTTGGGAAAAACGATCCACTAAGGAGTTAATCTCCGAAACTGCCCGTCCGCTTCCTAGTGCGATTCTCGCTCGGCGACTTCCATTCAAAATCTTGGGGTCATTTCGCTCTGCCGGCGTCATGGATTGAACAATCGCTTGAGTTCTTACCAGTTCACCTTCATCAAAATTTTCCAGTTGCTTCTTCATTGCCCCAGAATTCATGCCCGGAAGCATTCCCAGCATTTTTGTCATTGAACCCATTTTTTTCATCGCCTGAAGTTGATCCAAGAAATCATCGAGTGTGAAATCTTCACCCGAGGCAAACTTAGTTTCCAGTTTGGATGATGTCTCCGAATCAAAGGCTTTCTTGGCTTGTTCAGCCAAAGTTTGAACATCGCCCATGCCCAAGATTCGAGAGGCCATTCGGTCGGGATAAAAGAGATCAATATCTTCAACTTTTTCACCTGTCGCCGCGAACATAATCGGACGACCAGTGGCCTTCGCAATCGACAGGGCTGCGCCGCCACGGGCGTCACCGTCTAACTTTGTCAAAACAACGGCATCGAACCCAACGCCTTCCATAAATGCTTGTGCAGTGACAACGGCATCTTGGCCGATCATGGCATCGACAACGAATAGAACTTCCTGAGGGTTGATGGCATCGCGGATAGATTTAGCTTGCTTCATCAACTCGAGGTCAACACCCAAACGACCGGCGGTATCGACGATCACCATGTTATGCATCTTTTCTTTGGCGAACTTAACACCGGCGCGTGCTACTTCGATGGGATCTCCAACGCCATTTCCAGGCGAAGGTGCAAAAACTGGAACCCCAATCGACTCCCCCACAATTTGCAATTGGGTGACGGCGTTAGGTCGCTGTAAATCCGAGGCCACCAAGAGCGGCGTATTTCCCTGATCCTTTAAATACTTCGCTAATTTTCCAGCCAAGGAAGTTTTTCCTGCACCTTGCAAACCAGTCAACAGGATTACAGTTGGGGGGGTTTTAGCGAATCGGATTCGGCGCGCATTTCCGCCTAATATTTCAATTAATTCTTCGTGAATAATCTCAAAGATTTGTTGTGAAGGGTTGATCCCCTTGTTGATGTCGGGCAGGACATCTAGCGATCGTGTTCTAATTTTAGAAATGAATTCCTCTGCAACGTCTAACGAAACATCTGAATCCAACAGTGCAACTCGGATCTCATCACAAATCTCATTAAGATCCTCAGCCTTTAATCGCCCCTTTTTTCGAAGGGATGAGAAGGCGCTGGAGAATTTAGAAGAGAGCGAATCAAACATGGGGCAATCCTACTATTGGGTCAGTAAAAGGTTTTCTACCTGGTTAGCCAGCAGAACTGTGCGCTCTTCGGACAGTGCATTTCCGCTGAGATCGGTCAGGTACAAAGTATCGAATGCTTCCGCTCCCAAGGTAGCAACGATTGCAGCCCGAATATCTACGCCGAATCTGGTTACCGCTTTCGCCACTGCATAAAGAACGCCGGGTCGGTCATGCATCCGTACTTCCAGGACTGTTGCATTGGTTGCGAAATCGTTGCTGGCTCGGGCGATTGGAGGCGCGACCGGAATTCCAGGAAATTTTCGGTAATTGCGAATTCGTTCATCGATGTGACTAGAGAGGTCAATATCCCCAGTGAATGCACGTTTGAGTAGTTCTTGTAACTTCGGATTGGTGGGCGGTTCTGCATTCACATCCAATGAAATAATCCACTTCATCACCGCAAAATCACCATGGGATCGAGTTCGAGCAGATCGAACATCCATTCTGGAAATACTCAGTACGCCAGCGACCATAGCGAGCAAACCAACTTGGTCGGGAGAGATGATTTCAATCTCATAGGTGTTTTCTTGCTTGGTGATATTTGTCCAAAGAACACCTTCTTGACATCGCAACTCCTGCTCGGGAGTAAGCTGCATTTGTGCGGGTGGGGTAAAACCTGACATCGCCGAAAGACAACGCTTGACCAAATCGGCCACTAATCGGGCCTTCCAATCACTCCAAGCGGTACGGCCCGTTGCTTCACCGTCAGCGATACTCAGCGCATGCAATAACTCCAGAGTTGCGGGATCGTTCACCAGTGATGTCACCGATGCAATAGTTTGTGGATCATCCAAATCGCGTCGAGTTGCAACCGAAGAGAGCAAGAGGTGGTGTCGGACCAGCAGCGCCAATGTATCCGCATCAATCTCCGGGAAACCCATTCTCAAGGCGAGAGGTTTGATTAAAATCTCACCATATTCTGAATGATCAAGGTCAACGAAACCTTTGCCGATGTCATGAAAAGCCGCCGCGACTAAAAGTAGATCTGGTCGATGAACCGTTCGAAGCAGATGAGTTGCCCTAACTGCGGTTTCCAACATATGGCGATCTACTGTGTGGCGATGCAAAACATTTCGTTGCGGAAGAAATCTCACATGGCTCCACTCGGGAATCCATTTTTCAATAATGCCCTCTTGGTCCAAGGCTTCCCACACTCGAATCATGGCCGCACCTGCACCTAAGAGGGAAACCAGATCTTCTCTGGCCTGTCTTGGCCACGGGTTATTTAAAGGTTGAAAGTTTTGGGCCAACTCTAAGCATGCATCCACCGAGAGTGGCAGACCTCGCTGAGCTGCGGCGGCAGCGGCACGCAATCCAAAAGTAGGATCTGAAAAAGCACCACTGCCTGAAATGAGGCTTACTTCTTCATTTTCAACTTCTATCCCTTCAGAGATAGCTAGGTTCGATTTCTTTCGAAAAAGTGATTTTTTCTTTGTGTTTTCAATTCGATGAATTGTTAAGTCCATGACGTAATCAACGGCCCTGGCGGCTTTTGCCACCTCCAGCATTAAGACATCCGCATCGACTATTTCCAGCTCGCGGGCCACTTTGTCTTGCTCGGTAAGCAGGAGTTGATCTCGATTTCTTCTAGTAACAGTGTGTAAAGCATCGCGAACATTGGCAAGCAGAGCTTCGGCTGATGCCAAGCGTTCTAGCGCCACAGGAACCAAACCCACTCTAGATATGGCGCGAATCGCGTTAATATCTCGCAAGCCACCTCGAGACTCTTTTAAATCCGGCTCCAAGAGAAATGCGAGTTCGCCAGATCTGGCTGCTCTTTCTTGTACCGATTTCACCAGAGCTGGAAAATTCTTATTGAAATTTCTGCGCCAATCTTCTTGCGCATCATTACTAACACCTTCGAGGAGATCTGCGTTTCCAGCGATAAATCGAATATCTAATAGTCCCATAGCAACTTTGATATCTGCTTGAGCGGTTTCTCTGGTTTCTGAGCGAGTCCGTACCGAATGGTCAATTAGCCGTGGGCCACTCCAGAGAGGATAGAGAAAAGCATTGACAAATTCTGAAAGTTTTTCCGTGCCCAATGAACCGTCGTGCACAATGAGGAGATCTAAATCCGAACCGGGCGCTAATTCGCCACGACCATATCCACCAACTGCGGCAAGTGATATAGAACTTTCAGATTTATGAAGCGTTGTAACAAGGCTTGAAAAAGCGGCGGCCAAAGCCCGATCAGCTTCATCGGAACGCTCACGTCTTTCTCTGGTACCCATAAGAAAAGCCTAACTTCCCCACCTTAGAAAACCCCTCAAGGTGAGGAAGTTAAGCAACCGTTTACTGTTTTACTGTGGGCCTGCTGCAATAATTAAATTGCGTCAGAACCTCTTTCGCCCGTACGAACCCGGACGACTTGATCTACGGGGGTAGACCAAACTTTTCCATCACCGATGGAGCCGGTAGAAGCGGCCTTAACGATGAGATCGATGACCGCTTCGGCTTCTTGTGAATCCACCAAAACTTCTAGACGTACTTTAGGAACGAGATCTACTGTGTATTCAGCACCGCGATACACCTCGGTGTGTCCACGTTGGCGACCAAATCCGCTGGCCTCAGAAACCGTCATTCCGGTTATTCCGTAAGCCTGCAAGGCGCTTTTAATGTCATCGAGCTTGAATGGCTTGATGATGGCTGTAATTAGTTTCATGGCTCCCCTTAATTCGCAGACTGGTGGGACGAGGATAGGAATCGGGATCCATCGCTAAACGATGAATTCTCGTAAGCAGTTTCGGCGTGTATCGAAAGATCCAGACCAGCGACTTCATCTTCTTCAGAGATTCGAAGTCCCATGACCTTGTCCAAGATCTTTGCCAAGATATAAGTAACGATAAATGAGTAAGCAACGACTGCGGCGACAGCAACAGTTTGATGACCCAAGAGAGTCCATCCACCACCGTAGAAGACACCGTTTGAACCCGCGCTATTTGTCATTTTGGTACCGAGGAAGCCAATGAGAAGCGCTCCCAAGATGCCACCGATAAGGTGGACGCCAACAACGTCGAGAGCATCATCGAATTTGAACTTATTCTTCAAGCCAGTCGCTAGACAGCAAATGACACCGGCTGCAATTCCAATAGCGATGGATCCCATTGGACTTACAAAACCGCAAGCAGGTGTGATGGCCACAAGTCCTGCTACTGCACCAGATGCTGCCCCAAGCGTTGTTGCATGGCCATCACGAATTTTCTCGGTCAATATCCAAGCCAATAGCGCAGCACCAGTGGCGGTGTTGGTATTAACAAAGGCGAATGCCGAAAGTGTGTTTGCGCCAAGTGCGGATCCCGCGTTGAAACCGAACCAACCAAACCAGAGCAATCCTGCCCCAAGAAGTACGAACGGCACATTGTGTGGGCGCATACGCTCTTTTGGCCAGCCCTTGCGCTTACCGAGAACAAGAACAAGAGCCAAAGCTGCTGCTCCGGCATTGGCATGAACGACGGTTCCGCCAGCAAAATCAAGTGCACCTAATTTGAATAACCAACCGGATGGGGAGAAGACCCAGTGTGCAACTGGTGCATAAACGATTACTAGCCAGACAGCAGAGAAAACAACCCAAGCGCTAAATTTCATGCGATCGGCCGAGCCACCAGTAATAAGAGCTGGAGTAATGATTGCGAACATCAATTGAAATGCGCAAAATACAAGTGGAGGAATCGTTAGCGCTTCAAATCCAGTGGCTTGTTGCCAAATGTGATTCAAACCAAATTGGTGAAGGTCGCCAATCAATTTTCCCTTGCCGCTAAATGCCAAGCTATAAACTCCGGTAATCCACAGGACCGAAACGATTCCCATAGTTACAAAGTTTTGAGCCAACATTCCAAGAACATTCTTTCCGCGAACC
Source organism: Actinomycetes bacterium (assembly GCA_037130455.1). Taxonomy (GTDB): domain Bacteria; phylum Actinomycetota; class Actinomycetes; order Nanopelagicales; family Nanopelagicaceae; genus CAIMZW01. The sequence goes on from JBAXSZ010000015.1 coordinate 12,639, forward strand.
ATGCCGCCGTAAAAGAATGCAAGACCAGGAGTCATGAGCAAAACCAGAGCGGCCGCTACCAAGATCCAGGCAGTATCTCCAGTATCAAAATGCATAAGTGCCCCAAACGAAAATGTAGGTATAGATCCATCGATCTCGCCGTTGAGAGGATCGAATAATGACCGTTAATCGTTACGAGAAGGACTCAGTTTCATTTCACAGAGGTGACGCTTGGCGCAGAATTGTTTCAATCAGGTTAAGAATCCCTTTTGTCGGATTTAGTGGAGCAGCCCCTGTATATATGTTGCAGCATCGAAAGGGCGAAGGTCCGCGGCACCTTCCCCATACCCCAGGAATTTAATGGGTAGGTCGGTCTGATGTTCTATTGCCAGTGCGATCCCGCCGCTTGCTGAGCCGTCCATCTTGGTCACAATCAACCCGGTGACGCTCACACTTTCAGCAAATATCTTGCTTTGGGCTATTCCATTTTGGCCAGTCGTGGCATCGACTACTAATAAGACTTCATCGACCGGAGAACTTTTCTCGATGACTCGACGAATCTTGCCTAATTCATCCATTAGTCCGGATTTGGTATGGAGGCGACCAGCGGTGTCCACTATCAAAATGTCTATCCCAGTTTTTTGTGCTTGCGAAATCGCATCAAAGGCTACTGATGCTGGATCTGCCTGTGCGGCACCAGCAATAACTGGAATTCCCAGTCGAGAACCCCACGTTTGCAATTGATCAATGGCGCCGGCTCGGAATGTATCGGCGGCAGCCACCATGACTGTCTTTCCACTAGTGGTTAAAAAGTTAGCCAACTTTGCGACCGAAGTAGTCTTCCCGGTGCCATTAACACCAACTACCAAAATCGTGGTCGTTCGCTCTGTAGCCAGGTTTAATGCCCTTGAAGCCGGACTCAACCACGAGGTTAATATCGCGATGACTTCCTCTTGGCTATCGGACCCACGATTTCGCTTTGCCGTCGCAACTACTTCCGCAGCCGCTCCCGCTCCTAAATCTGATTCAATAAGAGCGCGTTCAATATCATCCCAGTCTTGCTCGGAGATAGAACCTGAACGTAATTTGGAAAATAACTTACTAAAAAGCGCCATGGCAATACCAGTTAGGAATTGTTTTCGGCTTCGCGCAGCCTTTGAGAAATTACTTCGCTCACGCCATCGCCACGCATTGTTACCCCATAAAGAGCATCTGCAATTTCCATGGTGCGTTTTTGGTGCGTGATGATGATCAACTGAGATTTTTCTCGTAATTCTTCAAAGACTCCTAGGAGCCGACCAAGGTTTGTATCGTCCAAGGCCGCTTCCACTTCATCCATTACATAGAACGGGCTTGGGCGCGCTTTGAAAATCGCGACTAGAAGAGCTACGGCTACCAATGATTTCTCGCCACCAGAGAGCAAGGAGAGACGCTTGATTCGCTTTCCAGGTGGGCGTGCTTCAACATCCACGCCGGTATTCATGATGTCATCGGGATTGGTCAAAATAAGTCGGCCATCTCCGCCTGGGAAGAGCCGGGCAAAAATCGTTTCAAATTCGCGAGCGGTGTCCAGGAAGGCTTCGTGGAAAATTTGCTGGACCTTCTCATCTACTTCTTTGACAATTTCCAACAAATCTCTTCTGGTCTTCTTCAAATCTTCCAGTTGCTCGGCCAAATATCGCAACCGTTCTTCTAACGCGGTGTATTCCTCCAAGGCAAGTGGGTTAATTTTGCCCAACATTGCCAAAGAACGTTCGGCTTGTACTAATCGCTTCTCTTGTTGTTCGCGGCGATATGGAATTAACTCACCAGGCACAAATTCGCCAGCTTCATTCTCAACAAAGGTAGGTACATCGTTTGTCGGGCCGTATTCGCCAAGAAGCGTAACTACATCAACGCCAAGTTCTTCAACAGCACGATCTTCCAACTGCTCAATCCGCATTCGTTGTTCGGCGCGAGCGATTTCATCACGGTGAACGCTTGAAGTGAGTTGATCCAATTCAGTGGAAAGTTCGCGACTTTGAACTCGTATCGCCAGGAGTTCACCTTCTCGCTGCGAACGGGCAAGTTCAAGGCGCTCTCGCTCAGCTGCAGCTTTAGCAATCGACATTTCTATTTGAATTAATGCTTCATATGCGGCATCGGCCACAGCCTGAGCTGTTACTGAAGCAAGTGCGCGTTGTTCTCGTCTAATGATTGCCTTGGAGGCCGATTCGCGTTCGTTCTTCGCGCTAATTTCCAGTGCAAGTGCTCGTTGACCTAGAGCGGTGAGTCGCTCTTCTTGGGTTCGAAGGTGCAATCGTGCTTCTACCTCACGAGAACGCGAAGCCGAAACCTGAGATCGTAAATCTTCCAGGTGCGTTAAATCCGGCTCCTGTGGCTCTTGTTGCGATTCGAACTGTTCAAGGGCCGCTTCCAGATCTTGTTCATCGGACGCTCTTTGATGAGAAGCTTCCAATAGCGAAGCAGCCGCACGCTCAACTTCTGCTTGTGCACTCTTTACATTTTGACCAGCAACCGCCATTTGTTCGGCCAGACCGGACATCTTTGCATCGGATTCATTGAGTCGCGCTAGCCGATCTTCGTACTCATTCTTCTTTGACGCAAGATGGTCTTGAGAGCGAACTAATTCAAATTTGATTTGTTCGGACGATGCAATAACTTTATTGAGTTCGGAATCTGTCTTTTCCAGCAGGGCGCTTATCTCAATTGCAGAATTCTGTTGCGCCGATCCTCCCCGAACCCGAACCCGGCTAACCACGTCGCCATCGCGGGTAACTGCGACTAAAGATTTGTCTTGAGCAAGAGCACTTTCGGCCGCTTTCACATCTTCAACTGCGACAAAACCAGAAAATAGTTGAGCGACAATATTTGCAATATCAGGAGAAGTGATGAGTGAGGAGAGCGAAACTAATCCGGCTGGAATGGCACGTTGAGTTGGCTCTGCTTGGGAATGATCGATGACCAATAATTCAGACTGACCGGCATTTTCACTCTTGAGTAAGGTCAACGCCGCTACGGCAGAGTGTAAATCTTCTACAACGATGGAATCAGCAAGTGGCCCCAATGCAGCCGCAACGGCTGCTTCCCAACCATCAACTACTGAGATCAGTGAAGCGAGTCGGCCTCGTACTCGAACTCCGCCTCTACCCGATAGAACTGCGCTGGAACCGTCCCGATGTACCAAGCTCTCTTTCAATGCCGAAAGTCGTGCCTCTAAGCCAGAACGATTTCGTTCCAGTACCTGGACATTTTCTTGGAGTGCCGCGTATTCGGATTGAGCGATATCCAACTGCGCTTTTGCAGCTTCAAATTGCGAATCTAAATCTGGTTCGCTGGCATCTAATCCAGCAATGTCGGTTTCCAGCAGGGCAAATTCTTCTTGGAATTTCTTCCATCGGAAGTTGGCATCATCGCCAGACTTAGTCAGACGAGAAATCTCCGCGTCAGTAGCATCAATTCGGGATCGAAGTCCGTTGATATGACCTTCTTGTCGCGCCGTACCTTCGCGTTGGTCGGCAATAGCTCGCAGCGCAGCCGAGACTCGATTTTCTTCCAAGGCCAATTGACTTTCCAATTGATGTAATTCATCGGAAACTGATTTCAAGCCATCTTTGGCTTCGGCAAGATCTTTATCCATGGCGACCTCTTGGTCACGAAGGAGCTTTGCTTCTGCTTCCATAGAATCTGGATCGCGGCCACTGCTTCTGGCCTCGTCATTCTCTTCCGAAAGGAATCGGGCTCGCTCGGAGGCAAGATTTTGTACGCCTCGAAATTTCTCTCGTTGAGCCGTTAATTTGTAATAATTTTCTTGTGCGTTGATCAATTGTGGATTTTCGGCAAGGGAAACCTGATCCAACTCTTCTTCGCGAGCGCGAGAAGTATTTAGCGCGGCTTCAACCTGATCTCGCCTAATTCTTAAAGTGGTTTCATCTGCTACTTCGGCATCTAAAGTGCCACGAAGTTGCAACAAATCATCGGCAAGCAGACGTAGCTTGGAATCCCTGACATCGGATTGAATCGTGGATGCTTTGCGGGCAACTTCTGCCTGCTTTCCTAGCGGCTTGAGTTGGCGTCGAAGTTCTACAGTTAGATCCTGAATTCGAGCAAGGTTTGCTTGCATAGAATCTAATTTGCGAAGAGCTTTTTCTTTTCGCTTGCGGTGCTTAAGAACTCCAGCGGCTTCTTCAATAAAAGCACGACGCTCTTCCGGATTGGCCAACAAAATTGCATCCAATTGGCCCTGCCCAACAATCACGTGCATTTCGCGGCCAATGCCGCTATCGCTTAAAAGCTCCTGGATATCGAGCAAACGTGCCGATTCCCCATTGACTTGGTATTCGCTGGAGCCATTTCTAAACAAAATTCGCGTGATGGTCACTTCGGTGTAATCGATAGGCAAAGTACCCGAGGTGTTATCGATGGTGACCGAAACTTCGGCTCGTCCCAAAGGCGCTCTGGCGGAAGTGCCTGCAAAGATGACATCTTCCATTTTGCCACCGCGAAGGCTCTTGGCACCTTGCTCGCCCATGACCCAAGAGAGCGCGTCTACGACGTTGCTCTTTCCGGATCCATTCGGTCCAACCACGCAGGTAATCCCTGGCTCAAAATTCAAGTTGGTGGCGGAGGCGAAGGATTTGAAGCCTTTGAGGGTCATGCTCTTCAAATACACGAGGAAAACCTACCCTTCCCTGAGCCCAACTTTGACCGAATCTTGGGCAGCAGCGGCAGGATTCTTATTTTTGGCACGAAAAACAGTAGTGGGTCGACCGATTTGCAAAGGCAATTCGACTTATCGGCCCAGAACATCTAGGGCAAGGTTGACCCTCCCGGCCATAGACATTGAGCGACCTGTCAAAGTAACCACTCTCTCCGTTGACGTTCACGTAGAGCTCATCGAAAGAAGTGCCACCTGCTACCAGGGCCAAAGCCATGACCTGCCGAGCACAAGAAAGTAGGGTTTCAACCGCTTTGTCGCCAAGCGTGTTGGCTACCGCCTCTGGATTAATTTTTGCCAACCACAGGCTTTCATCGGCATATATATTTCCAATTCCAGAAATTATGGCCTGGTCTAGCAAGATCTTCTTAATCTCGCGGTTGCTGGCTCGAATTCGATGGGCTACTTCCTGTGCATCGAAATTGGGGTCGAAGGGATCCAATGCAATATGGGAAACGAGCTCAGGCACTTGGCCCGGCTGCACCTCGCCGACACTGACCCAACCGAAGGTGCGTTGATCTATAAAACCAAGGTGGAAATCCGAGAGCGGAAATAAAGCTCGCAAATGTTTATGACTACTCGTCTCTGGTTGAGTAATTCGAAACTGGCCACTCATACCAAGGTGCGCGATCAGGGCAAGTTGCTCATCACTTTGAATCCAGAGAAATTTTCCGCGACGGTGGATGGAAGTGATTTTGGCTCCCGACAACACGTCAAGTGGTAGCGCCGTTTTTGGATGTAATCCGCGAGGATGGAGCAATTTGGGAACTTGAAATACTTGACCAACGATATTTCTTTCTAAACCTAACCGAACCGTTTCAACTTCAGGAAGTTCGGGCATAGAGCGCTTCGTACGCTAAACGTGCCGCTATTTGCTCGGCTTCTCGTTTGCTTTTACCTTCGCCAATAGGAAATCTTTCTCCGGAGAGAACGGCGGCCGCGATGAAACTCTTGTCGTGATCGGGTCCAGATTCGGAGATTTCATACTCGGGAGCAGATAATCCCCGTGCCGCTGCTAATTCTTGCAACGCAGTCTTGCCATCTAAACCAATGCCCTGACTATGTGCCGCCAGAATTACCGGCCGAACCCAGGCTAGTACGATCTCATTTGTTTTTTCAAAGCCATGTTCTAAATAGATGGCGCCAATAAGGGCCTCAAGGCAATCGGCCAAGAGTGAATTTTTCTCGCGTCCGCCGGAGCTTTCTTCCCCTTTTCCAATGCGAAGGTACGCTCCTAAATTTAATGTGCGCGCAATTTGTGCTAGCGCTCGCATATTTACTACTCCAGAACGAAGTGGGGAGAGTCTGGATTCATCTAAATCAGGAAAATCTTTGTAGACCTCTTCGGTAACAATTAGTCCCAAGACGCTATCGCCGAGAAATTCCAAGCGTTCATTGGTGGGCAGCCCACCAGATTCATATGCAAAGGAACGATGTGTGAAGGCAAGCTCAAGCAAATCTTCCTTAACCGAGATGCCAAGCGCTTCGGTCAGGCCAGAGTACAGATCAGACCTCGAGAACCTGACGACGGTTATAAGTACCGCAGGTTGGGCAAGCAACATGCATCAACTTTGGTTGTTGGCATTGCTGGCAATTAGCCAAGGCAGCTGGTGTGGTTTTCCACGAACTACGGCGATGACGGGTTCGAGAACGGGACATCTTTCGCTTTGGAACTGGCACGGGAGCGCCCTTCTCTTCATAAAAATTTTGGCGCCTAAATAGCGCTCACTGACTAGAGGAGAAGTATCCCCCATAACGGGTCCAATGACAAAACGGAGTTAGGCATCCTTGCTTTTCCAGCCGTCTAGTCCGGCCCAGCGAATATCTGGGGTGGCGTGGGCGTGGTCCTCGGGAAGCTGGTTCCATTTAACCCCGCAGTCGGGACAGAGTCCAGGGCAATCCGGGTCGCAGAGAGGGTGGATGGGCAGATCCAAAATAACGGCATCTCGAATCGAAGGCTCCAAGTCGATGATATCCCCCACCATCTGGCGGACCTCTTCGGCCTCATCATCACTCTCCGGTATCGGCTTTTTGGAGCTTTTCTTCTGGCGGTAATCAATTTCGTACTCAAATAGCTCTTGAAAACTCTGATCGATGGGCAACTGCACGGGGTCCAGGCAGCGGATGCACTCTCCGACCGCGGTGGTCTCGATGGTGGCTGTGGCTAGGACTCCTTCAGCAACTGCTTCTAGCTTGAGGTCTACGAAAATCGGTTCATCTTTGCCAATGGAAATAATGTCAAAGCCCAAAGGTTCATGGTCGTCAATTTCTAAAGTGAACTCACGCATCTCTCCAGCACGACGAGGTAGATCATGGGTATCGAAATGAAACGGGTTAAATGTCATCGGCTTATTCCGACAACTCGGAAAGAGCATGTTTCTCTTCGATGCCGCCGAGTTTATCTCGGCCGCGATTCACAACTTCCAGGGTCTTATTCAAAATTACTTCAAGAGTGGCTAAGCGAGAATCAATGTAAGCGTCGCAATCGTCCCGCTCGCGCTTTGTTTCGTTCTCAACCTCTCCCAAAATCCGTTGTGCTTCTTTTCGGGCGGCCGAAACTATCTCGGTCTGCTCCACCATTTGAGCAACTTCTTCGCGGGCAAGTGCAATTAAATTGTCGGCGCTCAATCTAGCTTCTTCCAAAATGCGCTCTTGATCTCGCAAAATTCTTTGGGCTCGATCAAAGTCCACTGGAAGTGCGGTACGAGCACCCTCCAAAATCTCTAATAATTCGCCACGGTGCACTACGCAACTTGCGGACAAAGGAACAGAACGAGCTTCCTCAACCATAGTGATTGCCGATTGAACTCTTTCTATTGCATCCATAACGAACTCCTATTGCTTATCGAACTTAAGCTTCTAATTATCTAAACCAATATTTTCTGCTAACCGGGTCTTGAGCCTTTCTAGGAGTACCGCTGGCACATAACTGGAAACGTCTCCTCCATAACTGGCAACTTCTTTAACCAGTGAGGAAGAGAGAAAAGAATGCGCCGGGGCGGTGGACATAAAAAGAGTCTCGACGTTCTGAAGTTGCAGATTTATTTGAGACATCTGCAATTCGTAGTCAAAGTCGGTCACGGCCCTAAGGCCCTTAACAATAATGGGGATGTGATTTGTTTTGCAATAATCCACCAGTAAGCCAGACCATGAATCCACCACCACATTTGGATATTTCGTGGTGACTTCTCGAATCATGTCGATACGCTCATTGACGGTAAAGAGAGATTTTTTAGTCCGATTAACCAACACTGCGACTACAACTTCGTCGAAAAGTGAGCTGGCTCTTGCGATGATATCTAAGTGTCCAAAAGTGATGGGATCAAAGGATCCAGGACAGACAGCTCTCTTCACGGCAAAACGCTAGCAGAATAGCCTCCGTAGAAGATACTTCCTTGCCCGTAAGAACGAATCTTCTCCTGAACCAATGGGGCAGGCCAGGTAAATGGATTACCTTTTGTCGCACGTTCTACCGCAATGAGACCTTTTTCATCCAATATTCCGCCGGTATGGATAATTTCCAACATTTCTTCTATCTGCTGATTCGTAAATTCATAGGGCGGGTCCATAAAGATGATGTCATATCCAACATTTCCCGCCGTTTTCAAGAAAGTAAGAACTGACATTTTATAAATGTGGTATTTGCCGGGTGCCCCTTTCACCATGTCGAAGTTGATTGAAGAGATCGCGAATGCGCCGTCATCCTTTTCCACCGAATGCACCAGAGCCGCTCCACGCGAGAGCGCCTCAACTCCAACCGCCCCGGAGCCGCTAAAGAGATCCAAGAACTTCAGATTTTCCATACTTGCGAATTCAGATTCTAACGAGGAGAAAACTCCTTCTCTTGCCCGATCTGAAGTTGGCCGAGTTCGATCCGAGGGCGAAGCCAAAGTTTTCCCTTTACTCACTCCGGCGATGATTCTCATGCGTCTACGGTATCTGCTATCCCTTATCCAAAAAAGTTGAACTCTCTTCAGATTTTAAAAGTGCCACTTCATGCGCCAGCATTGGCCAAGCCGATAAATCCGAACTTTCCTTTATGAAATTGGCTGAGACTTCCCGGGCTTTTTCAATCAGCGCCTCATCCCGCAAAACTCGCAATAACCGCAAGTGTGATCGCGTTCCTGATTGGGCGCGACCAAGCACATCTCCCTCACGACGTTGATCCAAATCGATTCGCGAAAGTTCAAATCCATCCAAAGTTCCTGCAACTGCCTGAAGTCGGATCATGGCAGATGAATCAGAGGCAGCACCAGTAACTAACAAACACAAACCCGGGATTGTTCCGCGGCCGACTCGACCACGAAGTTGGTGAAGTTGCGAAACACCGAATCTGTCGGCATCCATAATCACCATCATTGAAGCATTGGGAACGTCGACGCCGACTTCAATAACTGTGGTGGCTATGAGCACGTCAATCTTTCCATCGGAGAATGCCTGCATAGTGATCTCTTTTTCCTCAGTAGAAAGTCTTCCGTGAAGAACTGCTACCGCTAAACCTTTCAGTGCTCCACTTGCCAACTCTGGAGCAAGAACTTCAACTGCCGTCATCTTTCCTTCGCCACTTATCTGATCTTCCTCAAGAAGATCGCCCATAAGCGCCGCCATTGCCAGATCACGTTCGGATATTTTACTTTCGGGCTCATCCGCATCACCCACAATACGCGGTGCGACAACATAAGCTTGGTGTCCCTTATCTACTTCTTCGCGAATTCGTTCCCAAGCCCGTTTCAAGTAATGGGGCTTGTCGGCAACGGCAACCACATGGGTTTCAATCGGCATTCGCCCCGACGGAAGCTGGCGCAACGTCGATATATCCAAATCCCCAAAGATGGTCATAGCTACAGTTCGTGGAATAGGAGTAGCGGTCATTACTAATAAATGTGGGGGCAATTTAGCCTTCATTCGTAATGCGTCTCGTTGCTCCACTCCAAACCTGTGTTGCTCATCAATGACCACTAAGCCCAAATCTTGAAATTCCACACCTTGGCTCAGAAGCGCATGAGTTCCAATTACTATTCCCGCCTCGCCGCTAGATATCTTTCGAAGTGCCTCCCTGCGGGAAGCAGCATTAAGTGATCCGGTCAATAGCGCAATAGAGGTACCTTCACCTGTTCCTAACAAAGTTCCATGCTGCGCCAACGGTCCCAAAAGTTTTTGTATGGTGTTGAAATGTTGAGTTGCTAGAACTTCTGTTGGCGCCAGAAGCGCAGTTTGTCCCCCGGAGTCCACAACGGCCAACATTGCTCGTAAAGCAACTACGGTTTTTCCGGAACCAACTTCTCCTTGCAACAATCTGTGCATCGGATGCGGCTGTTGCATATCTGCTTCAATTTCTTGACAGATCTCACGCTGACCCACTGTCAATTCAAATGGAAGTAGGGATTCAAATTGTGAAACCAAACCATCTTCGCGCACCATTCTGGCAACAGCAGTTAGTGATTTCAATTCTTCACGTCGTTGCGCCAAAATTAACTGCAAAAGCAACGCTTCATCAAAGGTCAAGCGCTCTCGCGCACTGTCAACCTGTTCCAAAGTTTCTGGTTGGTGAATGTATTTAAGCGCCGACATTAATTCTGGATAATGATTTTCTTGAAGAAGTGAACTGGGAAGATACTCTGGAATCTCATCCAAAGATGCAAGGGTTACATCCATGCACTGAGCAATTTTCCACGATGGCATTTTCGCTGTAGCCGGATACACCGCTATGTATTTACCCGCAAAATCAGCGATGGCTTCATCCACATTATTTCCATCTGGGATCAATAGGTAATCAGGATGCGACAGTTGTTTCTTGCCATTGAACACACCGACTTTGCCAGCGAATAATCCGGTGCGCCCTGCCTGTAACTCCTTCTGCCGCCATGCCTGGTTAAAAAAGGTCAACCAGAGTTTGGAGGTTCCATCGGTTAAGACAACCTCAAGAATTACTCGCCCATTGACACGACGCAGATCACTTTTTTGGATCTCGGCAAGAACTGTTGCTTCATCACCTTCCAGAAGCGTGGAGATATCGGTGAGTTCGCCTCGTACGACATACCGCCTTGGGTAATGGCGAAGTAGGTCAGAAACTGAGGCCATCCCAAAACTGGTGGTCAGGACTTTGGCCGTTCGATCCCCAATAACGGCGCTGAGCCGGGTATCTAGGGTTGCCATAGGGATATCTTTGCCCCTTCATCGCCGCTTCTAGAGCATTTGCGCTCAAATTGGCAGTTCCTGTTCCAAGACGCTAACCTATGCCGCTGGCAAAAATATTCATTACTACTTTTAGGGAGTTAACCGTGGCTTCAAACTGCGATATCTGCGGCAAGGGACCTAGCTTCGGCAATAATGTCTCCCACTCAATGCGCAAAACCCGTCGACGCTGGAATCCAAATATTCAACGAGTCCGTACCTTCGTTGCTGGTACTCCAAAGCGCCAAAATGTCTGCTCATCTTGCTTGAAGGCTGGCAAGGTTTCTCGATAATTTACTTTTCTTCAATGCCCTTTCCTACCTAACGCAGGTAAGGGCATTTTTTATTCGCTCAGCAAACGGTTCAATCCCCGAGCGTGAGTACGCAAAACTAGCCTTCAAAGTGCGAAAACCCAGAACTTCGGTAGCGATTCAATCGCACCTCATGTAGATCATGGAGCAGTGAAACCCCAGATCCACTTGAAACATAACCAATCTCGATGAACCCTGACGGTAATTCTGAAGTGGGTGAAATCGTGGCCAAGAAAGCGTGGTCTTCGCCTCCTGCCAATATCCACTCCCAGGGATCGATCTGGCAGAGCTGCCCCAATTGTGTCAATTGGTGATATTCCTGGCTATAAGTAAATGCCTCCGTATCGATCACGATTTTCACTTGTGAAGAATTCGCAATATGCGTGGCCTCGGACAAGAGTCCGTCGCTTACATCGCACATTGCAGTACAACCCACATTCACCAAGCTTCTAGCCTGAAGATAATTCACCGAAGGTTTGCGATGAGTCGATTTTGCTCTTGCAATTAAATCGCCAAGATTGGAGCTTTCGCTGACATCATTGTGAAAAAGAGCCAAACCCGCCGCTGCCCATCCCGGCATCGCCGAAATAATTAATCGATCACCTTCGCAAGCACCCGACCGCACTATTGGAATCTCTACCTTGCCAAGTGCGCTGATAGAAATAATTATGGTTTCCGAACGGGTCAAGTCCCCACCAACCACAAGCGCACCGACTTGGTCAGCTTCCTCCTGAATGCCGTGCGCCAACTCTCGCATCTGTTCTAGCGAAAAATCGGCCGGCAACCCGGCGGCGACTAGGAGAAAAGTTGGTTCCCCACCCATGGCATAAATGTCGGCCAAATTCGCAGCGGTGACTTTCCCACCGATGTCGGCCAAAGAGCTCCATGCTCGCCGAAAGTGCACATTTTCCACCGCCATATCTGTAACTGCCACGCTTTTTTGATGGCGAAGATCCAGGATCGCCCCGTCATCGCCAATTCCCAGAATGAGCGAGGGCGACTTATTGGTGGGGCTTTGGAAAACATCGGTAAGTACTGCAATGAGTTCAGATTCACTTGCCATAGCCACCTCCGACCAAATATCTCACTCCCAAAATTCTCACAGAAGCGGTAGCCTGTAAGCCTACTGAGCCGCAGCGTCGCGACTGGCATTTTTTCCACCAGCCACGTTTCAAAGGAGTCCACCCCATGTCCGTTCAGGCATACATTCTCATTCAAACCGAAGTTGGCAAGGCATCTAGTGTTGCAAAAGCCGTATCGGCCATCTCTGGCGTCACCCTTGCCGAAGGCGTCACGGGTCCTTACGACGTGATCATGCGAGCAGAGGCCCCAAGCATGGAAGATTTTGGACGTGTGATTCTCTCCAAGGTGCAGGTGGTTCCAGGGATCACTCGCACGCTCACTTGCCCGGTGACTAGCTACTAGCAAGATAATTTGTTATTTCTCGTAGGCACCCGCGTCAGCAGGTGCCTATTTTTACGAAGTCACGAATAACCAGAGAGGCAATGTCCTGCTTTGAGCCATTTACCTTCTGGGCATAACCACCTAAAACCGAAACTTTGGCTTGAAACATGTCTGCTTTGCTAAGCAACAATAATCTTTGTGCATCGGCAGTAAAAAGTGCATTGTTGCTGGAATCAAAAGATTTAACTGATTGTGGAGAAACACTTCCTATAAATTGGGTACCACCTGATGTGCGAACGAAATCCGCGACACAGCCATAAAGTATGAAATTCTTGCCCTTCAGTGTGGCAGGAATCCGCATCAATGCGTTCCATGTTTGAGTGTTCGGTGCCGTGAATGTCACAAGTGAATAGCCGAAACTACAAGAGCCCCGTGCGATTAATAGGAACTTGGTTCCCTTGTTACAGACCAGAGCAAGATTTTTATGTGAAGTAGAAGTAACCACCGCCGGCCCAGACATTGGAAAAGCCACCATGAAAGTCTCATCGCTTTTCTTCAAGGCGATGAGAAAAGTGACTGTCGTTTTCAATTGAAAGGGGCTGGAAGCATGGACGAAATCCTCGGGACAGAGCGAAAGCGTTGCAACCACTGGTCCTGGGATAGGCAAATCACTATTTACCGACTTCACCGTTTTACCTGAAGCATCCACCACGGCAAAACTGACCGAAGCGGTTTCACCATATGGATCGTTGAAATCAAAAGGAATTGGAAGTGCTGTGCACTTTGCCGGGTACGGAAATGGCTTGCTCAATAAATTCTTGGCAAGAGCCACATAATCAGTAGCCGTGATTGGCTTCTTAGGGAAGGCAGCAGTAGGTAACGAAAATGACATGGGAACATCGGTTAGCGTTGATTTGGGACCTCTGGTGATCACGATCCTGGCGGTTAGTGGCTTGGTCAAGTCCACCTTTTTTAAATCCGAAGGCAAAATATATGGTTGAAAATTTACATTCTTAGTTCCGTCAAAGAGCGAGAAGGTGGAATTCTCGGCCAGAACTACGCCTTTCCAATCAACCAAAGTCATAACAATAATGTCGCCATCGCTGAAAGTATTTGTTGCTCCAGCCCTGAGTGTGAAGACCCAGTTCCCCGAGTTTGCGTAATCAGAGAAATTCGGAAATTCGAAAGTCCAATCTGACACCGTTGTGGAGTTCTGTTCGGCATGTGCCAATCCAGAAGTTGCAAAGATCAGGAGGAAGGAGAATAAAGCTCCAACCAGTAATTTCATGCGGTTCATTTGTTACCTGCGTTACCGAGTGACATCGGATGAGCGCCAGAGTGCCGCATCAATTAATTTGCTAATTAATTCGGTATAGGACAGACCAGTCCTACTCCACAATTTCGGGTATACCGATGTCTGCGTAAAGCCTGGCATTGTGTTCAATTCATTGATATAGATCTGGCCGTCATTGGCATAGAAGAAATCGACTCGTGCCAGCCCTTCACACCCAAGAGCATCAAAAGCGGTGATAGCAGCTTTTCTAATTACTTCTTGGACTTGCGATGAAAGCTCCTCCGGAGAATCGACTCGAGTCGAATCATCAAGGTACTTAGCTTCAAAATCGTAAAACTCGTGCTCCCCCAAAATCACAATCTCTCCCAGTGGAGATGCCTCTGCCACTCCTTGGGTTTGCAAAATCGCACATTCAATCTCTTTCCCGGAAATGCCAACTTCGATCATGACTTTGGTATCGAAAGTGAAAGCAAATTCAATGGCCGATTCCAATTGATCCGAAGTTTTCACCTTTGAAGTTCCTCGACTTGAGCCGCCACGGGCAGGCTTAACAAAAAGTGGTAATTGGAATTCGCTGGCTCGGGCTAGCAGGGCTGCCTTTGTAGCCGAGCTCCATTCACGTTGATGGATAACCATTCCCGGAGCAACTTTCAAACCACTAGCTTGGAAGATTGGTTTGGCAAATGATTTATCCATAGCAACTGCGCTTGCCAAAACTCCGGAACCTACGTACTTGATTCCCGACATTTCCAACATGCCCTGCACCGTTCCATCTTCACCGTATGGACCGTGAAGCACTGGGAAAATAACATCAATTTCTAACGACTTACCCTCAAATGAAAAGCCATGGATATCGGCGTTCAATGCTGGATAACTCTCCAAAATCACGGGAAGAGTGTGGTTTCGGATTGTTAGTTGGGCATCAGGTGGTGGCATAACCCATTTTCCAGATTGTGTGATGCCAATCAGAATCGGTTCAAATCGATCACGATCCATTGCATTCAAAAGCCCATTTGCCGAAATACAAGAGATTTCATGCTCGCTACTTTTCCCACCACACAGAATTCCAACTTTGATTCGCGAGCTCATTAGATTTCTGCTTTCAGGTTGATTGTCATTAATCTGGTCATTGCATCTACCGGGGAGAGCGTTCCAGCTACGACATCGGCAACTGCCTCAATAATCGGAACTTCCACACCGACCGCATGCGCCAATTCTAAAATTGGACCGGCGGAAGCAACCGCCTCTACTGTTTTCGATACCTGCCGCATTGCTTCTTCGATAGAACCAGTTCGTCCTAAAATTTCACCAAAGGTTCGGTTTCGCGAAAGTGGGGAACCGCAGCTTGCAACCAGATCGCCCATCCCGGCAAGGCCTAGGAAAGTTAGCGGGTTTGCCCCATAGGCATCTCCGAATCGCGCGACTTCACTAAGGCCGCGGGTAATTATCATCGCTTGCGTATTTTCTCCGTACTCCAGCCCAAGCACCAAGCCAACAGCCAAAGCAATGACGCTTTTTACAGCGCCGGCTAATTCACATCCGATTAAATCTGATGAGGGATACACTCGAAAATAGGGAGTAGTGAAAAGTTCGATCATCAATTCAGAGATGGCCGCTGATTCAGAGGCGGCAACGGCGCCAGCTGGTTGGCGTAACGCTAATTCACCAGCAAGATTGGGGCCAGTAATCAAACCAATCATTTCATCTGGTGTTCCTAAAACATCCTTCACAACATCGGTCATTCGAACATGCGTGACTGCTTCGATGCCTTTCAAAGTGCTAAGGATTGGGGCTTGGTGGGGAAATGTTCCCTTCCATGCTTGAAGATTGGCGCGCAAAGCTTGAGAAGGAATTGCGATGACCACGGTTTCAGCAAAAGAAAAGGCCTGGTCTATATTTTCCGACGCTATTAATTGAGATGGAAGCGCAATCCCAGGCAAAAACTTTTCATTGGTATGGAAGACATTGATTTCATCAACGATCTCTCGGTTACGGCCCCAGATCATTACCTCTTGCCCGGCGTCACAGAGAACTTGTGCCATTGTCGAACCCCACGCTCCTGAACCTAGGACTGTGACTCGACTCAAGATTGCTCCTTCTTCGTACTATTCTTTTTATAGTTGCCAGTCCGCGGAAGATTGGACAGATGCGGATCGAAGCGAATCTTCGGTGCGGTTTCGCCCCGAATCTCCTCTAGCATTTTAGTCAATGTGTTCATGACGTAGTCAGTGGCCTCAATGACTGCGCTTTGGTCTTCAGCCATGCCATACCATCGCGAAAAATCCAGCGGTGCCCCTGCGACCACTGTGACTGTAGTTCGAGGCCACAATCTGGGCACTTTTCCATAAGGGGGAAGCAAATCTTGCGCGCCCCATTGAACGCAGGGAATGACGGGCGCCTGAGAAAGTATCGCCAACCGTGCGATTCCAGTCTTGCCCACCATCGGCCAACCATTTTCATCACGGGTCAAAGTTCCCTCTGGGTAGACACCTAGGCAGTGGCCCGCTTCAAGAAAGGCCAGGGCATGGCGGAGTGAATGTGAGGCTTGGCTTGTTTCGCGTTCCACAGGTATTTGTCCTGAACCGGCAAGAATCTTTCCAATCAGTGGAATTTTAAAGACTGATGATTTCCCCAAATATCTGGGCGCTCGGCCATTAGCAAAGAGAAAGTGAGTAAAAATCAACGGATCTGCATAAGAGATGTGATTGGAGATAACGATCACCGGACCACTCTTCGGAAGATTTTCGACGCCACGCCAGGTTCTTTTCGTCAAAGCCTTCAAAATCGGTATGAGTACCCACGAGGCGAAGCGGAAGTAGCGGTTAGTGCCCAATGGTCGCCCCGTTGGGGGCGAATATCTCGGCGCATCGTCCGTGTTGAGGTTCTCCGACATGGGGTAAGCCTAAGGGGCAATAAAAAAGAGGGGGCTTAATGACCCCCTCTTTTTTTGATATTGCGAATTACTTCTTCTTTGCAGGAGCCTTCTTTGCAGGAGCCTTCTTGGCTGGTGCTGCCTTCTTAGGAGCGGCCTTCTTGGCTGGTGCTGCCTT
>JBAXSZ010000016.1:0-29449 GCA_037130455.1 Actinomycetes bacterium
GTCACAGCCCAAAGCGCCTGTGACTCGCAACAATTGTCACAGCCCAAAGCGCCTGTGACGGTGAGCAAATGCCCTCAGCGCTCTCAAAAAATCAACCCTTCGAAAGTCAGGCCAATACGCCTCGCAGAAATAGAACTCGGAATTTTCACTCTGCCAAAGCAGGAAACCGCCCAAGCGCTGCTCCCCCGAGGTCCTAATAACCAACTCTGGATCTGGTAATCCTGCTGTGTACAAGTGACTGCCGATCTCCTCCACCGATATGGCTTCGGCAATTTCCTGCGGGCTCTTTCCTAATTTGGTTTTTTCGATAATCAAGTTTTTCACCGCATCGGCAATCTCCGAACGACCGCCATAACCAATCGCAACGTTGACGTGAACACCCTTAATGCCCTTTGTAGCGATAGCAACATCGGCCAATTGTTTTTGTAACGACGCTGGCAACAGCTCCAGGGAACCAACCGGCCGAATTTCCCATCGTTTTCTGGAGGCTAAATCTGCAACGGTGGCGCCGATTATGGCCAAGAGCGGCTCCAACTCTTCTGGAGCCCGACTGAGATTTTTATTAGAGAGTAACCACAAGGTAACTACTTTAACTTGCGCCTGCTCACACCAATCCAACAACTCAACAATTTTGGAAGCTCCTACCTGATGTCCGCGAGCCGATGAAGTGTCACCGCTTTCAGACGGGTTTGCCTTGGACCAGCGGCGATTGCCATCCAAAATTACTCCAACATGGGCTGGCGTTTGCTGAAAATCTAATTGGCGAAGCAACCGACGTTCATAAAGTGGGTATATGACGCTCTTTATTGCCGGCTTTACATATCGCTTCAGAATAGTTTTCATTGTTAGTTGCAGAATCTAGTTGTGCGGATACTTCAATCGAAATTCATTAACGGCACGGCGTTCGGCGATGAAAGAAGCTACTGGAAGCGTCCCTGCCAATATAAATGCAATTGTCGCTGGGAAACTCTTTCTAGATTTAAGGCTGTAGTGAAAAGCTGTTAATACATAAAGTGGATAGGTATATCCATGCACCAAGGCGATCCAGACCAACTTATCTTGGAGACCAGTATTGTGGGAAAAAATATGGATCGGAACTTGCACGAACCAGAGGAGCAAGGACATAACACCTGCCCAGATGGCCATAATTCGAAATCGAAGCAAGGCGTTGGTCAATGACTTATTGGGAACCTGAGCACTCATGGTTGAACCTTACTTTCTCTGGCTGAGAGTATTGGTGCGGCTAGCACTAGTAGCGCCAGAAACCACCAAATGAATACGTATGAAATATGTTGCCAGTAGAAGCCAGCAATCTGACCTTTAGCTGGAGGTGCAGCGATTCGGGTAAATGAAATCGGAAGATCGGATGCTGATTTTTCCGATGTTGCAACAACATACCCATCAAATAAATTGAGGTTGGCGATTCCAGCAACCAAGGCTGGATCAATTCGTGACAAATGGGAAGCGTCTCCATTGGTGCGATCATCGGTCTGCCGCGGATTTAGTCGACCAACAATCGTGACCTGACCCTTCGGCAATGGTTCACTGCCTGTGCCCACGCCCCGAACCACCAAGATAGCGTCATGGGAAGCAGGAGGATTCGTTGGCACATCTACTTGGAATAGCCCCACCACAAATGTGACCACTTGGGTTTTTGCAGGCGTGTTGGCAACCAAAGGAATGCCTTTTTGATAGTCGGCCTGATAACTCTTTACATATCTCCCCGAAAATCTCACCAATCTATTGATAGCCAAAGCCGGCAGGTTTTCTCCCGGCGCGGCGATGGTATTCAACGCGACGATTGGTAGTTCTGGTTGGGGACGATTTAGTCGAGCTACTTCTTCGGCCCGATGTAATTGCCAGACCCCTAATTCAACGAAGGCGCCAGCAAGAAAGAGGACAAGCAGGCCAGTGCTGATGAAGCGATTCCGCTTACTCGCCATCATTACGATTTTGAAGGCGCTTATAGCGGCGATAGAAACTCACCAAGAGCAAGGTGACCCCTATGGTCAAGACAATCATGGTGAGTGAACCGGCGAGACCAACATCTACTGATTGATTGGAAGACATGCTCTTATTATTGCCTAGACTTCCTACTTGTGAGCCAAGAGAATTTCACCGACCCATTTCTGCGGGAAAGATACGGAATTAAAGACCGTAATCGTCCAGCTTGGGTCTACCCCGCGATCGCGGTGGCGGTGGTGGGTGGCAGCTGGCTCTTCTGGAGCGCCAACCACTATTCCCATCCGGAGACCCGGAGTTCTTTAGTCTCCTTTGCCGCCACAGATGGCAAGAGCATCCAGGTCACCTATTCATTGGTGTTCAAGAGCAAGAACCTGGCTCACCAGTGTCGACTCATTGCCCGCGACTATTCGGCCAATGTGGTCGGCGAGCTCAATGACAGCATCCCGGCTGGCGTCAGCTCCATCACCCGAACCGTAGCCATCCCGACTCGACTTAAAGCCGTTAATGCGGGAATCGAATCCTGTCGGCCGTAGTTGACCCAGAACTAGTAACCTTCACCCTTATGAGCAACCCAACCCAAACGTGGCTGACCCAAGATGCCGCCGATCGCCTCCGGGCTGAACTTGCCGAATTAGAAGGCCCAAAACGCACCGACATTATTAAAAAGATTGAAGCAGCTCGGGCTGAAGGTGACCTGAAAGAAAATGGCGGCTACCACGCAGCACGAGAAGAGCAAGGCAAGATCGAAGGCCGAATCCGCCAGCTCAAGCACATGTTAGATAACGCCCACATTGGCACCCCGCCTCCCAGCGAATCCGGGATCGTGGGATTAGGGATGATGGTCACCATCGACATGGGCGGGGACGAAATGAAATTCTTGCTCGGTTCCCGGGAAATTGTTTCTGCCGAGATGGATATCGATGTGTACAGTGAAAAATCACCGTTAGGCAAGGCGGTATTTGGAGCCAAAGTTGGCGAGACAGTGACCTATGTGGCGCCCAATGGAAAGAACATCAGCGTGGCAGTGCTAGAAGCGCAGTTTTTCGCGTAACTAAATTGCTCGTGAATTACTTCGAGGCTGCGTTCTTATATTTTCGGACACTCAGTGGCAAAAAAACCGCCACAATCAAGGCCATATAAATCAAGGACATCCACAGCGGATGCTCGCTGGGCCAAGAACTGGCCGTGGCACCAAACTTATTTGGTGTTCCAAAGAGTTCGCGGCAACCGGCCACCATTGTTGAGACTGGATTCCATTCGGCGAAATATTGCAGGACTCGTGGCATCCCAGTTGTAGGAGCAAAGGCGTTAGATAGAAAGGTCAATGGGAAGACAGAAATAAAAACCAAGTTTTGAGCAACCCGAGCTTCTCTCACGGAGAGCCCAATGAGAACGCCGATCCACGACATAGCGAAACCAAAGAGCAGGAGAAAGAAGAAAGCCAGAGTGACTTTTACAATTCCCGAAGAAGGACGCCAACCAACCGCAAATCCCACCAGTCCCATGACAATTAAGGTGACAATGTTCTGAGTCGAATCACCTAGGGTCCTTCCGATAACGACTGCAGACCTGGCAATAGGTAGGGAACGAAAACGATCGATCAGACCTTTCTGCATATCTTCGGCTAATCCGACGGCAGTTCCGGCCAAGGTAAAGGCAACAGTCTGCACAAAGATTCCTGGCATAAGCAGTTGAACATAACCTCCTGGGACGCCTGCCGAAATGGCGCCACCAAATACATACCTAAAGAGAAGGACGAACATCGCCGGCTGAATGATGGCAAAGATGAGAACTTCTGGAACTCGAACCAACTGCAACAGTTGGCGCTTGGTGATGATGAGGCAATCAACAATGGTCTCAATCATTTTTCACCTCTTCGGCAATGTGACCGGTGAGCGAGATAAATACATCGTCCAACGACGGACGCTTCAACGCAATATCCAATGGATGGATTTGTTGCTCATCTAAAGCCCGCAAGATTCGAATGAGAGATACTCCGCCATCTGTCACGGGCGCCGTTATTCGGCGCATACTTTCGTCGATGTGTGGCTGGACGCCCAATGTAGTTGCGACAAGCTCGGAAGCACGAGCTACAAATTGTGCTTCAACTACCAGCTCTAGTCGCTCGCCACCGACGGTGCTTTTCAATTGATCCGAAGTTCCGCGCGCAATTACCTTGCCGTGATCAATCACCGCGATGTCATCGGCTAAGTGATCTGCTTCTTCTAAATATTGGGTAGTGAGCAGAAGTGTCACGCCGCCTTTAACCAGCTCATCGATGACTCCCCACATTTCCTGACGACCACGTGGGTCCAATCCAGTAGTGGGTTCATCTAAGAAAAGAACTTTCGGCTTGATGATCAACGATGCTGCTAAATCCAACCGCCTGCGCATACCGCCGGAATAAGTTCGGATAGGACGCTTGGCGGCATCCGTCAATGAAAAGCGTTCTAACAGCTCTGTCGCTCGCGCCTTAGCTGCTGTCCCGGAGAGGTGATAGAGCCGGCCGAACATGGTCAAGTTATCCCAACCGGTAAGGGTTTCATCCAGCGCTGCATACTGACCGGACAGCCCAATGATTTGGCGAACTTGATCAGGATGCTCTTTGACATCAATTCCGCCGACGAGAGCCCGCCCTGAATCTGGATTTAAGAGCGTGGCCAAAATCCGAACCGTGGTGGTCTTCCCAGATCCATTGGGGCCAAGTAAGGCCAGCACAGTGCCTTCTTCTACGTCCAGGCTCAAATCATCCAAGGCTTTGACTTGACCCTTGGGGTACGTTTTTGTGAGATTCTCAGCCAGAATACTTTTCACGCGCAAACCCTACCTCCTATGCCCAGACCCGCGCCCTATTTAAGTTGAAGGGGTCAGGTGCCGATGACCGTAGTAAACTGATCGTTGAAAGTTCAATGATTCCCCGATTTCATTTCTGGAAAATCGCGCCGAAAAGTATGTAGAAAGGTTTTTAATGTCGCAACCGAAAACAGGACCGCTGACTCATAAAGAAATCATGGTGGTCCTTAGCGGACTCATGATGGGTATGTTGCTTGCAGCACTGGATCAAACCATTGTCTCCACTGCATTAAAGAAGATTGTCGAAGACTTCAGCGGGCTTAATCACTACACCTGGGTGGTTACTGCCTATCTATTAACATCAACTGCATCAACACCGTTGTACGGAAAGATTTCCGATCTGTATGGTCGCCGTCCGGTATTTCAATTTGCGATCGTTACCTTTCTTATTGGTTCTTTCCTTGCAGGTGCTTCACAAAGCATGACTCAATTAATCGCCTTCCGGGCCATCCAAGGTCTTGGTGCTGGCGGTTTGATGAGCCTTACCTTCGTGATCATCGGGGACATTATTTCTCCACGCGAACGTGGTCGCTATCAAGGTTACTTTGGTGCAGTGTGGGGCTTGTCCTCTGTTGCCGGTCCATTGCTTGGTGGCTTCTTCTCGGACCGAACCAGCCTCTTTGGTGTTACCGGTTGGCGTTGGATTTTCTACATCAATCTTCCTTTCGGCATTGCCGCTTTAATTATTACCTCTGCGGTTCTTCATATTCCAAAGGTAAAGCGCGAACATAAGATCGATTATTTGGGCGCGTTAATAATGATTCTTGCCGTGTCTTCCATCCTGATGGCGGTCTCCGTTTATGGACCACAAAATGGTTGGAAAGATTCCAAGACAATAATCTCCTTAGTTGGCGGTGTGATTTTGACTTTAGCTTTTCTTTGGCAAGAATCCCGCGCTCCAGAACCAATTCTGCCATTGCGATTATTTAAGAATCACACCTT
The DNA here is from genome assembly GCA_037130455.1 of Actinomycetes bacterium. Classification (GTDB taxonomy): domain Bacteria; phylum Actinomycetota; class Actinomycetes; order Nanopelagicales; family Nanopelagicaceae; genus CAIMZW01. Next base: position 5,761 of record JBAXSZ010000016.1, read on the forward strand.
CTCTTTAACATCCTTGCTCGGCTTCGTTATCGGTGGCGGAATGTTCGGTGCCATTGTTATGTTGCCTCTTTACCTACAAGTTGTAAAAGGTGACTCTGCTACTACTGCTGGATTGAAATTGATTCCATTGATGCTCGGCATTGTTTCTATGTCTATCTTCAGCGGAAAAATGATCAGCAAGCACGGTCATTACAAGCGCTACCCAGTTGCCGGTCTTGCCATCATCACCGGCGGTATCATGGCAATGACAACTTTGAACGAGACTACGCCATTTTGGCGACTCTCCATCTTCGCTATTTGCGTTGGCGCGGGCTTGGGCCTGAGCATGCAAACCATCGTTATTGCACTTCAAAATGCCGTTGAATTCCGTGATCTTGGTGTTGCCACCAGTTCAAATACCTTCTTCCGTTCTCTAGGAAGTGCTTTTGGAACCGCACTATTTGGTTCCATTTTTAGCAACCGCGCTGCCCACTACATTCAAAGCGGTTTAGCTGGGTTGTCGGCTAAGGATCCAACAGCTTTGGCAGATGTTCCTGCTGGTGCGTTGAAGCAGATCACTAACAACACATCGGTGCTGAAGACTTTGCCTCCTGCTGTCAGAGATTCGATCCTGCACTCCTTCGTTCAGTCCTTCCATGTGGTCTTTTTTGCAGCAGCCCCAGTGACTGCTCTCGGCTTTGTTATTGCGCTCTTCCTTCGGGAAACGAAATTGCGAACTGGTGCTGAACACCATGCGGCTCAAACCGAAGCTGCCGGCGAGGCCCTCGGTTAAAACATCTAAAGAAAATCGACTACCGAAAGAAGTAACGGTTCTTTCGGTAGTCGGTTTTTTTGTCGCTGTTGGTTATGGCCTGATCATTCCCGCCATTCCACTTTTCGCCCGCACTTTCGGTGTAAATAAAACTGCCATTGGGCTAATCATTTCTGCATTCGCTATGTCTAGATTTAGTTCTGGATTGGTCTCTGGCCGACTGGTTGATAAATTCGGCGAACGAAAAGTTTTAGCAGTCGGGTTATTCCTGGTTGCCATCTCTTCTTTGGCCTGTGGCTTGGCCAACAGTTACATCCAGCTCTTAGTTTTTCGAGCCGCTGGTGGTCTGGGTTCTTCCATGTTTTCAGTATCTGCCAGCGCACTTCTCATGCGTTCCGTTACCGATGCTCAGCGCGCCCAAGCACAATCTTTTTATAACAGCGGCTTCCTCTTGGGCGGAATTGCCGGACCAGCGTTCGGCGGAATCCTCAGCGCCATTTCACTTCGCTCCCCTTTCTTCGTTTACGCAGCAACTCTCTTGATGGCCTCCTTCACTGCCACAACCTTCTTAAAGGAAAAGCATCTGGGTCGAAAGATTCAAGAGATTCAAGATCCAACACACCGGATCACCATTAGGGATGCTCTCAAGAGCTATCCCTATCGGGTAGTACTGGTCATCGTTTTCTTAAGCAACTGGACCCTCTTTGGACTTCGTAGTTCCATCCTTCCGCTCTTTGTTACCGAAAAACTTCACTCCACAACCTCCATGGTGGGATTTGGATTCACGGTTTCGGCCTTAGCCCAAGGTGCGTTACTCATCTTCGCTGGAAAAGTATCCGATCATCGTGGCCGACGTTTTTCCATTCTGGTAGGAACTTCATTCCTGCTCGGCGCCTTATTTGCCTTGATAATGGCTACTCATGTCTCCTTCTATTTCCTGGCCATGATTCTCTTCGGCCTAGGTGGCGCTTTCATTGGCACAGCACCGGCCAGTATCGTCGGTGATCTATTTGGTGGCAGAGGTGGACAGGTCATTGCATTATTCCAAATGGCCGGTGACGCCGGAATGATTGTGGGACCGATTGTCCTTGGAACGCTTACAGACTTGATTTCTTATCGGGCCGCATTTATTGCAACTGCTGTGATCTTCTCTTCCGCTCTTATTTTGGCGGCCACCTTGAAAGAGCATTCGGGACCGAAACAGAGCAAATAAAAAGTGGGCCTGCGCGATGCAGACCCACTCTCATTACTTATCGAAAGTATTAGTCCCGACGAAGAATTGAAATCAAACGTAAGATTTCCAGGTAGAGCCATACGACAGTAACCATTAATCCAAAACCTGCACGCCATGATTCTTGATGAGGTGCGCCAGCTTTGATCATCTTGTCGATCTGATCGAAATCTAAAATCAAGAAGAAGCTTGCCAGGGCAACTCCACCGACTGCCAGAAGTAGTCCAAGCCCGGAGACGCCATAAAATCCATAACCTTGACCAACGCCGAACATGGCACCAACCATGCTGACTAGACCCAAGACTAAGTAACCGACCATTGCGCCCATAACGACACGGGTGAATTTTGGAGTTACTTGGACTCGCTTGCTGCTGTAAAGAAAGAGCACGCCAGCGAATGCAGCCAATGTTCCGATAATGGCCTGAGAAACAATTCCAGGATAAGCACTTTCATACATGTGGCTAAGTACGCCTAAGGCCAACCCTTCAAACACTGCATACGCGATAACTAGCGGTGGCTTTATTGTCTTGCTAAAAGTATTAACCATGGCCAGCGCGAAACCACCGAACATGCCAAGTAGAAGAAATCCATTACTGAGGTTGTAGTACCAAGCCGCGCTACCTGTGGCTACCAAGATGACAAAGAGCATTCCGGTGCGAGCAACAACATCTTCAATGGTCATTCGACCAGTTCGGATGGATGATGCGGCAGGAGCGTTGTAGATCTCCTCGACGGTACGGGGTTCGTTGGCTATTACGGTGTTGCTATCCATAGCGGCATATCCACGACGGGAATTCGCTACCCGGCCAAAGACTGGGTTGGAACTTTGCATTACTTCTCCTCTGAGATATTAGGTATACCTAGATGGCTCTAGGTCGGTTATTCATATTGCTTAACAAGTCTAAGGGCAAGGACATTCCTGCGCGCTTCGTTAAGCCAGTTGTGGAGCCATTTTGAGCGTGAATTCCTGAGAAATAGCCGAAAATATGTCTCTTAGTAACTGTCAAAGGATATCTGGAGCTTTCACCAAGCCTTAAGCCGCCGGCAAGCCAGCAATCACGATATCCGCCAAAGGCAGACGAACTCTTGGAGCTTTTTCACGTTCAACAAGTGTGGCATTTTGGAGTTCTGCCGCAGGTGCTTGCTTACCTAAAACCAAGATCGCCGTCTGGGAGAAATTCTCCGGGAGAGAATATTCGGCTCTTACTTTATCGCGATCAAATCCGGCAATCGGATGAACTGCAATCCCCAAATGATTGGCCTCCATAGTCATAAATGCGCTTGCTAATCCAGCGTCATAAAGTGCAAATGGGCGGGCCGTTCCATCATCATTCGTCGTTACTGCGATAACCAAAATAAATGCAGATGCCGTTGGTGCCCATGCAGCGTTAAAACCAGCGAAGTGTTTCGCAAGATTCTCAAAATGAGCATCCCCGCGCTTTGCCACAATGAACCGCCAGGGTTGTTGATTGCTGGTAGAAGGTGACCATCGGCCTGCTTCTAGAATGGCGGCGATATCAACATCGGAAATTTCTGCAGCACCATCGAAAGAACGAGGGCTCCATCGGTTCGCGATCAATGGACTAAGGGTTACGGATGAATCTGCGGGCTTAAGCATGAATGTAGGAAACCTTCTATTTAGTTAATCATCGAAATGGTGATCCGTCTTGAATAACCCACTTGCCGCTTGAAATATTCCGCAACAGATGTGATCTGCGTTTCGTTCAAACGAAAAGGCAACCTCAATAAATCACATAGAGGTTGCCTTTGCAGGTGCGTATTACTTGCTAGAAGTTGTATCTAGCTGAATCACACGACCGTGAAGTGGTTGCACTGGACGATTGTTGCCGGAATAGGCCTCAAGGAACTGGTTGATTTGTTCTTGAGACATGGTGATGGGATGAGACATGACATTCCACTTAACACCTTCAGTACATCCAGGGGTGGTCAAACTTCCGTCGTAGCGGTAAGTGGTTCGATTTGAAGGAAGCAACTTGCTCCAGTCCAGTTCCACCTTGGTTGCTTCAGGATCAGCAGTTGCGGTGGTGAGTTTGTCGGTGAAGGCCTTCCATTGAGCATTTGCAGCGCCAGCTTTGATGAAGACTCCAACAACGGCGAGCTTGCCTGAATCACTCTTGTTAACGAAGTGAACTTCGACCGGATAATGCATGCCGTTAATTTCGTGCTCACTTGGAGCATGGAAGTGAAATTGAGCGAAGTTGTAAGTAGTCGCATCGATAGTGACAGTGCTTTTTTCAGTTCCAAGAGGCTCTGCCTCAACGGTGTGACCGTTATTGAATATTCCTGCTTCACTCTTCGCGTATGAAAATTTAAGATTAACTAGGTCTGTCTTTACGGGGCGAACTATGTCAATCGGTGACTGTGCCGTTCCGTCTACACAAGTTGCCTAGTTTGTTGGATCGATAGTCTTCCAATGGGATGGACCATTTGCGCCGGTATAGCTCCATGAAGTTACTGCAAAAGAAGCGGTTGAAGCGACTGCTAAAAGTGCAATGCCTGCTAAGGCACCGACTCCGAATTTAGATTTTAGTGAACTTATTCTCAAAAGAAACTCCGATGTATCGCCCCCGACCGACTGCCGAGGGAACGGTGAATCTTAAGTGAAATTCCTAGTTAACCCAAATGAGTTTACAGATTTACGCTGCGATGGAACCTAAAAATAAAATTATTCTGCGAATTATTGCTGAACTATTTATCTAGATTTCCTATACGTTCTAATACTTCAGAGTTAGTCGGATCATCTACAAGAATCATTTCGAGATCTTTTTTTGCCGCAGCAAACTTGTGCATCTTTTGGTAAGTAATCGATCTTTCAAAGTGTGCTCTATGAAGTGCTTCTTTTGCTCGGCTCTTTTTTGCTAACGCTTGCTTTAAACACTCTAGAGAAGCGTCAAACATTTCCTGTTCACGAAATGCGATACCGCGAAGAACGAGCAGTATCAGAGTCACATCATCTTCGTTGGTGATGTCTGAAGTTGTATCTAAGGCTCCTGAATAATCTTTCATGCTTAACTCGACATCCGCCATGGAAATTGCAACCAATTGTGTCGGTTCCATTTCATGCAAGACCGACAGCGCTTCATTATATTTTTCTTTATTTTGCAGGACCTCAACCCAGATAAATCCCAATTGTTGTAAGTCAAATATTCCTCTTGTAGAAATGCCTTCACATATAGGCACAACTGGGAATATTCCAACGAAGTATTTTCTGACTATGGGATCGTTGAAAGCAGATTCTCGAGCTGCCCAGAGTTTCCCTCCGGCATCAATCAATTTATCCTGATATTCATCTGCTGAGAGAATATGTACGAAGCTGAGTAAATTGAGCGGATACATTAACGAGTCATATTGCTCACTGAGAGCTTTCGCCTTTTCTACAATCTCGTGCGGAGAATATTTATGATCTGTATCGTAAATATCCTTGAGAAACTCGTAAAAAGCTTTTTCGGCACCGCTTGAAAAAAGAGATGGTTTTGGTGAAGGTTGCGCAGCTGCTTGTCGCTGCTGGGCTGCCGATTTAGGTACAGAACTATTGTGCTTGGCACTTTGGGGACCAATTGATTCATACGCATAAAGTCCGGTGCCGGGGATTCCTGCCGAGATAGTTTTTCTACCCGATGTGCTCACTGTGTAATGCGCCCCACGAGGACCAAGGGAAAGGCTGGTTGAGTTCTTGTTAAAATTGACTCGAAGCCCAGGTGCGATCTTCAATGATCTGCGAAATCGGATGGTCATGAAGCAAGCATTCTAAGATGTCAGCGATTGGGCAAGCAAGAAGCGTGCCCCGAGTGGGGGTCGAACCCACACTGGGAGGATTTTAAGTCCTCTGCCTCTGCCATTGGGCTATCGGGGCGGTTAATGCAGGCGTAATCATATCGGGCAAATGAGACCACCCTTGAACGGGAAAATCTAGGTGGTGGCCATGCAGAACTAATAATTATTGATTTTGCTCTCTGGCTGGCAGGTCCATTCGGCCGCGAAGATTGAGTTTGCGATAGATCCGCATTGTTTCGTGGCGAATAGTGGATTCGCTAAATCCCAGAATTCTCGCAATCGAAATATTGGTCGCCCCTTTTTGCATATGCTCCAAGATCTGCCATTGACGTGGCGTCAAGGTCAACAGTTGTTCCGGTTGATTTTTTGGCAATGGTTCGTCCAGCACTTTGGCAACGGGGGAAACGGAGCAATAGAGCCCAACAATAAGACCGATACATTGAAAAAAATCCAAAAGGTCCTGGGTTAATTCGTTTGGTTGGGAGAAATTAATTACGGCGCCACCGAAACCGAAAAATGGAATGGCGAACGAAGACTCGAACCCGTTGGGGAAAACTTTAAAGGCGTTATTGCGATCAGCGAATGGGTACTGCTCCCAACTTCCGCCTTCGATTACGGTCTGGGTGCGAAGCATATTGCTGGCTGGACTATCGGTGTCGAGGGAATGTTCTGGGGCATTCGAAAAAGTTTGAGGGTCATATCCATATCCTGCTGGATAAAAAATAGCGCCGTTGGAACGAACGGCTGCGATGAAGATGGTAGTGGCAGACATTGAGGAAAAAGTGGAATTGCACAAGTGGCTAGCAATTTCCGATAAAGATGGTTTCTCAACGCGAAGGTACGTTGCAAGATCTACAACTTCTTGTGGGATTAGGATAAAGACCCCTTTCGATCTCCATGCAGTGCTCGGATCGAAAACTCATCGGGTCCCATCCGAAGCGCCTTCGTTTATTAGTGGATAAGTTAAACCTAAGCACTGACAAAGTGGCAAGCATTCTAAATATCCTGCAGGTCGCCGGTCTTTGAAAAGTTCAGTTAAGTGCTAGCTCTGGTTATAAGCCGATGCAGTTGCAAAGATCTGATCCAACTGCGCTTCAGATAATTTGCCGGTGAAAGTATTTTGCTGACTAGGGTGATAACTCCCAATTAATAAACGTTGAACTCCATCTGGGCCTACTACTTCACAACGTGAGCCATGTCCGAATTGTGGCTTTGGTGAGGGAATGCGAAAACCCAATTCTTTTAACGTGCCAATGAGTCCATCCCACCCAATTTTGCCTAAGGCGACAAAGGTTCGAAGTGTGGGCATTAACAACGAGATTTCCTTTAGCAACCACGGTGAACATATGGCTTTTTCCTCTGTCGATGGCTTGTTATCGGGAGGGGCACAGTGGACCGCACAGGTGATTCGAACTCCAATGAGTTCTTGCCCATCTCCCCGCGACGTACTAGTGGCTAACTTCGCTAGCCCATTTCGATGCAATGATCCAAAGAGCCAATCCCCCGAACGATCACCGGTAAAGGCGCGGCCAGTTCGATTCGCACCATGTGCGCCTGGAGCCAGTCCTACAATTAACATCGACGCATCAGCTGGTCCAAAGCCTGAAACTGGTTTACCCCAGTAAATTTCGTTTTCATAAGCTTTTCGCTTTGTCATAGCGACTTCCTGACACCACTGAATCAACCGCGGACAAGCGGTGCATTTTCCGACCGCAAGATCTAACTCTGAAATAGTCTGGATCTTTTTCACGGCGGAGGCGGAAGGACTACTCAAGTGACCAGGCCATTCCATCCAATATGTCTGACTCGGAGGCTACAAATTCGGAGGCACCTGTAGCTGTCAAGATTTCCGAAAGAACTAATGAACCGGCGGCAATAACATCAACACGTCCAGGATGCATATAACCCAGCGCAGCCAATTCTTCACGACTTAGCGAAGCAAACATTTCTGCTACTTCATGAACTTTGTTTGCGGGAATTCTAGAAAGATGTATCGAATATCGATCGTATTCAGAAAGTGCTAAAGCAGCTGCAGCAACTGTAGTTGCCGTCCCTGCCACCGCAATGAGGGTTTGCGACTTTGTAATGGGCACTATCTCTACTGCGTGCGAAATAGCATCGCGAATATCTATACGAGTATTGGCTAACTGCTCTTGTGTCGGTGGGTGCGAAACCATGTGTCGTTCCGTCATCCGTACACAACCAATGTTAACGCTTCGGGCAAACTCAACTCTTTCCGAACCAAAAACAAATTCAGTGGAACCGCCACCGATATCGACGACTAAGAATGGTGATTGGTTCATGGAAAATTCTTTAGTTGCACCAATGAATGAAAGGGATGCTTCTTCTTCTCCGGGAATTACTTCAGGCTCTATACCTAACAATTCACGAACACCGTCAATAAATAGATGTCGGTTTGTCGCATCGCGAGTTGCGCTGGTTGCGCAAAACCGAATCTTTTGCACACCTTTTGAGCGAATGAGATTGGCAAATTTTGCCGTTGCTTTCAAAGTTCGCTCGATCGCTTCGGGATCAAAAGCTTTGTTTTTATCAACACCTTGACCTAACCGAACAATTTCCATTTCTCGGAGCACTTCTCTAAATGATCCACTGGAAATATCTGCAATCAATAACCGAATGGAATTGGTGCCACAGTCAATGGCGGCAACTCGGGTCATGATTCATCGATTTCAGAACATGGGTCGGACAACCACCATTGCGGCAATGCCGCAAGCGCTTCATCTCCCAGTGGATTTACTCCAGGGCCGGCAGCTAACGAATGTGCAACTAAAGAATGCAAGCACTTGACCCGGTCAGGCATACCACCGGCGGTAATGCCTTCAACTTCCGGCACAACAATTCCCAGTGCGGCACGAGCAGCTTGATAATCCTCATGCGCTGCGTAATAGCGTCCAGCCAAATCCAGATCCACCTGCAGGCGTTCGGTCATTTCTGCCATCATGCCTGTTGTTTCCAACGTGGATATTGCACCTGTAAGCCGAGGGCAAGTCGCATAATAAAAAGTAGGAAAAGGCGTGCCGTCAGATAACCGCGGTGGCGTTTCGACAACATCGGGCTTTCCGCAGGGACAACGATGAGCGATGGCGTGCACGTCTCTTGGGGTGCGACCCAACTGCACTTCTATCGCAGTTAAATCTTCAGAAGTTGGTTTGTCAGTCACAAGATTCCTTAGCGATCAACATTTGTGCTTGTAATGGAAGAAATGACCCTGGTGTACCAAGGCAGTCCAGCGGGAATCTTTTCGGCGACAGGAGCCGCAGGTGCTGCATCTTTTGCCGAACTCTGCGGCGCACCTAAAACGATGTATTGCCGTTCTCCAGGGAAGACGAAGTGCAGTCGGGTTCGGGCCTGCGAAGCCACATATTTAGGATCGTTCCAGAGCGCTAAATCTTGCTGTGCTTGCGCTAAGGCACTTTTGCTATCGCTCAATTCTGCTCGGAGCGCATTGATTTGCGCACGCTGAGCGAAAAACCGTTGTGTTGGCGGCGCCAAGGTGTAAGCCAAGGCAAAGAGAACGAAGGCAACTGCGAGCGCACGACCAGAAATCCCCCGTCCCATCATTCGGGAAGCGAGGGATTTCTTTGGTGATGCCATGGTTTAAGTGTGGAGCAATTAGCCGTTAAAACGTGGGAATGCTGCGCGTCCAGCATAAAGTGCCGAATCACTGAGTTCTTCTTCAATTCGAAGAAGTTGGTTGTACTTGGCAACGCGCTCGGAACGAGCTGGAGCACCAGTCTTTATCTGACCGCATTCCAAAGCAACGGCTAAGTCAGCAATCGTGGTGTCTTCAGTCTCACCAGAGCGGTGGCTCATCATGGTGCGGTAAGAATTGCGGTGAGCCATCGAAACGGCATCAATAGTTTCCGTCAAGGTTCCGATTTGGTTCACTTTTACCAAAAGCGCGTTTGCCGTCTTTGCCGCAATTCCACGAGCAAGTCGAATGGGGTTGGTTACGAATAAATCGTCACCAACGATTTGAACTGAAGAACCAAGCTGCGCAGTCATTGCCGCCCAACCATCCCAGTCATCCTCATCCAATGGATCTTCAATGGAAACCAAAGGATAGGCCTTCACTAATTCTGCGTAATAGGCAATCATTTCGGCCGATGTGCGCTGTGAACCTTCGAAGGTGTACTTGCCATCTTTGTGAAATTCAGTTGCAGCAACATCCATTGCCAGTCCAATATCGGTACCTGGCTTGAAGCCGGCAATTTCGATAGCTTCCAGAATTAAGTCTAAAGCGGCACGGTTGCTCTCCAGATTTGGAGCGAAACCACCTTCATCGCCAACACTGGTTGCCAGACCGCGCTTTTTCAAAACAGATTTGAGACTGTGGTAGATCTCCGCGCCCCAGCGGATTGATTCCTTGAATGTTTCGGCACCGATCGGAGCGATCATAAATTCTTGAATATCAACGTTGGTATCTGCGTGAGCACCACCATTGAGGATATTCATCATCGGTACTGGCAAAGTGTGTGCGGTTGGTCCACCGATATAGCGGAAGAAAGATAAGTCAGCACTTTCGGCTGATGCACGAGCAACAGCAAGGGATACTCCCAAAATTGCATTCGCTCCGAAATGGGACTTGTTGTCAGTGCCGTCCAGATCCAACATCTCTTGGTCAACCAAGCGCTGATCTTGTGCGTCATAACCTAAAACAGCTGGTGCGATTTCGTCATTAACGAAGTTGACGGCTTTCTCAACCCCCTTGCCCAGATAACGTGTTCCACCATCTCGAAGTTCAGATGCTTCGAAGGCACCGGTGGAGGCACCGCTGGGAACGGCAGCGCGGGCGAAAGAGCCATCTTCTAGGAATACTTCTACTTCAACGGTGGGATTGCCTCGGGAATCAAGTATTTCGCGAGCGTGTACTGCTTCGATTAGGGCCACAGATATCTCCTGAATGTGTAGGTGGAACGATTCTAACGGTTTGGCTGGTCCGGTTTTTTACGCCTGAGCCTTGGCTGCCTCGTATAGATGAACCCGTTCCATATATTGTTTTGTGACACTGCGCAACGCTGCTTCAGCATCTAGTCCTTGTGATGTTGCTTGGTCGACAATTCCGAAAAGTGCCTCTCCCAATTGGGCTTGGGTCATGTTCTCCGACAATTGCACCGGGCGATCAACGGGAAGGTCGTAGTTAAATTTCTCCGCTCGATACAACAGCTTGGTGGCCAATGCCAGCGAGGGTTGTCCTATAGGTACGCCATCGGTTGCCGAAGTTCGTCCCTTTTCTTCGGCTTTTATCGCTTCCCAATTTTCCAGAACCTGGGCACTTGAAGTGACTTGGACATCGGCAAAAACATGTGGGTGTCTTCGGATCAATTTGTCAGCCACACTTTTTGCCACATCTTCGATAGTGAAAGGATGAGTTGCATCTTCTTCGGCCATCCGAGAATGAAAAAATACTTGAAGCAAAACATCACCAAGTTCTTCTTGCATAGCTTCGCGATCATTCTCTTCTACCGCTTCTATATATTCGTAGGATTCTTCCAACAAATATTTGAGCAAAGATTCATGAGTCTGCTCGGCATCCCACATGCATCCGCCTGGAGAACGAAGTCGATCCATCACTTCTCGAAGACGAACCAATTGAGAATCGCTCACATTCACCCTCTCATGATTGATGCGTTAGAAAGTGCAAAATTATTGTGCGGCTGAAACCGCGCCATTAGTCGTGCTTGCCGACACAACGTTCGCTGCAACAGGATCCCATTTTCCGTAACGTGGGTTAACCGTAACTTTCAAGCGCTTTGCAGTCTTCACAACCATTGCTTGAATTGCGGCACCGCTGTTAGCAGTGGTCGCACCTTGGGTGATGGCAAGTTGGGTCAATTTTTCAGAGTAGAGAACGCTCTGGATATACATATCAAAGTCGGTAGAAGCAATGCCGGCGCCGACAAAGGCTTGAGGTAGTGCGGCTGCGCCACCAACCTGAGCGATGATTGCCTTCTTACGAGTTGCCTGCTCGGCAACGGTCAATTTGATTCCATGTTCGGTGCTGACGTCTACTAAAAGCTGGGAAATTAAATGGAACCGAAGTTCGCTGGTAGCCAAAGTCGCGCCAGTTTCCAAAGTCATGCTGGTGGTATCAACTTTTGCTCGTTCGGCAACGACGGCATCAATGCTCTTCTGGATAGCGGTGATCGGAATCTGGGTATTGCCCACCGTAGCAGCCGAATTCATATTCGTGCAACCGGTCAAGAGAATCAATAAACCCGCACCCACCACAGCCAAAATCCGCTTCACTTAAAACTCCGTTTCATCGTGCAGGTTGACATTCAGTAAGAAAGTCCTGGTTTTGCCTAATCTCTTATTGCTTATTTACTGCCTTTCACCGGCGAGATGATCGAATGAAGAACTTCGATTGCCCACGGTAGAGCTGAAGTATCCCCTATTTCTTCGCTCCCAATCCAATTGAGCGGCTGGGAACGTGCCACGAGAATGCTGGAAGTGGCTGTTTTCACCAAGGATCCCGGATAGATTCGATTGAGGCGCAATTGGGCAGATTCTGGAAGCGCGATCGGGGCGATTCGAAGGAATTTGCCTTGAAGAACCACCTCAGTCAGTCCAAAACCCTTAGCTAAGACCCGCAGATGGGCGACATCGAGCAGATTTTGGGCTTCTTGAGGTAATTCTCCGAATCGATCGACGAGCTCCTCTTTAATGGCTGCCAGCGTCGAATCTTCGGATGCATCGGCCATTCGGCGATAAAGGTCCAAGCGCAAGCGCTCCGATGGCACATATTCCACTGGCAAATGGGCAGTCACCGGAAGTTCAACCTTGCACTCCTTCATTCTTGGAGTTTCATCGATATAGCCGGTCTTAAATTCTTCAACGGCCTCCCCCACCATGCGCATGTAGAGGTCAAAACCGACTTCGGCGATATGTCCGGATTGCTCGCCACCGAGAAGATTTCCGGCGCCGCGAATTTCCAAATCTTTCAATGCAACTTGCATGCCTGAACCTAAATCGGTGTTTGTGGCAATGGTCGTCAAGCGATCATGTGCTACTTCCGTCAAAGATTTATCCGGCGGATAGAGGAAATATGCATACGCGCGTTCGCGGCTTCGACCCACACGTCCGCGCAACTGATGTAATTGTGAAAGTCCAAAAGTGTCGGCACGATCCACGATCAATGTATTGGCATTGGGAATATCGATGCCGCTTTCAATGATGGTGGTGCATACCAAGACATCGAAATCTCGCTCCCAAAAGGCAACGATGACATCTTCCAATGCGTGTTCATTCATCTGACCGTGAGCAATTCGAATTCTTGCATCTGGAACTATCGTCTTTAATCGTTCAACCACGCCATCAATAGATTCAACGCGATTGTGAATAAAAAATACTTGACCGTCGCGAAGGAGTTCTCGGTGAATCGCGGCGGCTACCTGCTTCTCGTCATAAGGTCCTACATATGTCAAAATCGGATGACGCTCTTCCGGAGGCGTAGTGATGTTCGACATTTCTCGAATTCCGGTGATTGCCATTTCCAAAGTTCGGGGAATTGGAGTTGCCGACATGGAAAGTACATCGATATTTGTTCGAGTCTTTTTTAACTCTTCTTTGTGCTCTACTCCAAAGCGCTGTTCTTCATCAACAATAACTAAACCTAGATCCCTAAATTCCACATCCTTGGAGAGCAACCGGTGCGTTCCAATAATAACATCCAGTGAGCCATCTATTAATTTACTTAATATTTCCCGTCCTTCTTTTGCGGTATTGAATCTCGATAAGCCTGCAACACGAATTGGGAAACCGGAGTACCGATTTTCAAAAGTCGTCAGATGCTGCTGAACTAAAAGCGTTGTTGGAACGAGGACCGCAACTTGCTTGCCATCTTGTACCGCCTTGAATGCAGCGCGAATCGCAATTTCCGTCTTGCCATACCCAACATCACCACAGACGATCCGATCCATGGGATAGGACTTCTCCATATCGCGTTTGACTTCCTCAATGGTGGCCAACTGATCCGTTGTCTCTACATAAGGAAATGCTTCTTCCAGTTCCCGCTGCCACGGTGTATCGGGTGAGAAGGCATAGCCTGGTGCTGCCATTCTGGCGGCATAAAGTTGAATGAGTTCGGCCGCAATTTGCTTGACCGCCTTGCGGGCCTTGCGTTTTGCATTCTGCCAATCAGCGCCACCAATGCGATGAACTGCTGGGGATTCGCCACCTACATAGCGTGTTACTTGCTCCAAAGTATCAGTGGGAACAAAGAGCCGATCGGCGGGTTGACCACGTTTGGAGGCCGCATATTCAATAACCACGTATTCGCGACTGACTGAGCCGACAGTTCGCTGCACCAATTCGATATAGCGACCTACTCCATGTTGTTCGTGCACCACATAATCGCCAGGTTTGAGTTCAATGGGGTCAATTGCTTTCTTGCGACGGGAGGGCATTCGGGCTTGATCTTTACTGGACGAGCGTTGCCCTGAAATATCTTTTTCAGTGATTAATGCGATTTTAAACTCCGTCGAGACAAAGCCATGTTCGATAAGAGTTGGCGTTAAGTAAAGCGCATCTCGCGTTAATTGCGATTGAATTTCCGGAACCAAACGAGAGGGCAAGTCCGCCTCTCGAAAAAGTCCATCGAAGCGATGCAATATTCCAGGACCAGTGGCAGTGAAGATAACTTCAAAACCTTCGGCAAGCCAAGATTTAATGTCGATGATGGCGTTATCTACTTTGCCGGAATACACCGGAATGGGTTCTAAAGTTGAGATGACTTCTTCATTGCCTTCATCGGAGAGATAAAGATTCAAAGTACGCCAAGAAATATTGAGCACCGCCGCCTTTTCTTGGACTTCTTCAATCAAGTAATAGCCAGCCGACTCCATATCCGTAGAGACTTCCAGTGGCGCAGCACCTCCGAATGCTGCATTGGACCAAGAAGCTTCCAAGAATTGTTTATTTGTTTCCCGAAGGTCGAAGGCTCGAGAAAGGATTCTTGGCGAATCAACTAGGAAAATTTCATAATTGTCCGGCAAGTACTCCAGCAAACTTTTCATCTCCGGTTTAAGCAATCCAGAGAGCGACTCCATCCCTTCAACACAGATGCCTTCAGAGAGTTTGGCACACATTTCACCTAACTGTGGAAACTCGGCGCCAACATATTTTGCGCGATCCCTTACCTCTTGCGACAGCAACAATTCTCGGCACGGGTAGATGGTGACTGATCCAGAGACTGGTTCGAATGTTCGTTGATCGGCAACCGTAAAATAACGAAGCTCTTCAATTTCATCTCCGAAAAATTCGATGCGAAACGGGTGTTCATGATCTGGTGGGAAGAGATCCACGATTCCACCGCGCACGGCAAAATCACCACGGCGCTCCACCAGGTCGGTTCGGGAGTATCCGAAGAAATGAAGTCGTTCGACTAAATGTGTTAACGATATTTCGTGTTCGATCTCTAAAGACAGTAGCTCTTCATCCAATAAATCAGCGATAATCGGTTGAAGCAACGCGCGGATAGAGGTCACCACCACTTTCGGAGCAGGCCGCTTTTCCCTGCCATTTATTTGCCGCAAAGTTTTAAACCGCGTTGCCACGGTATCGCTCTTAGGGCTTAATTTTTCATGCGGCAAGGTTTCCCACGGTGGAAATTCACTCACTTGGGCTGAGCCCAGGTAGGAACGCAATTCATCGGCAATATCGTCAGCTCGTCTAGAAGAAGCGGTCACGACCAATAGCGGCCTAGCTTCGGACTGTAGGGCCAAAATTAGCCCCTGTGCTGATTCCGTAGCAACCAGATCCAGAGATCGCTGGGAAAGCCCAGGTATCTCCAGATGCGAAAAAGCGGTTATGACTGACATCGTCCCCATCCAACGCAATAAGCCCCATATCTGGTGGGATATGGGGTTGGAATTCGGGATAAGCCTAGCCAGGAATCTGTAATGATTGGGCAGTGAAAAATCAAGGTGCGACGGAAATCACTGAGGCCAACCTGCCTGAGGTGGATCCAGCCGATAATGCCGACCTTCGAAGCGATGTTCGTCGACTGGGCGATCTGCTGGGAGCCAGCCTGGTCCGCCAAGAAAGCCAATCCCTGCTGGACCTGGTTGAAGCGGTCCGAAAAGCGGTCCGCGATGGTGGTGGCGAAGAGATTCTGGAGAAAGTCTCCGTAGATGAAAGCGTCCAACTGGTGCGCGCCTTTAGTACTTATTTCAACCTCGCCAACGTTGCCGAACAAGTTCACCGCGCTCGGGTTCTAGCGGCCGAGCGAGCAAAAGGTGGATCTTGGCTTTCCCGAGCTGTTGATCGAATCATTGATGTGCAAATCGAAACAAAAGAATTTACTCGTGAAGATATCCAACATTGGGTTGATAATTTTTCCGTTCGTCCGGTCTTCACCGCTCACCCCACCGAAGCGGCTCGCCGTTCGGTCCTGAGCAAAATGACCACCATCGCAGAACTTCTGGATCAACACCAATCAGCGGTCAGAGATCGACGCCTGGCCGAAGCCGTTGATTTATTGTGGCAGACCGATGAATTACGGTTAGGTCGTCCAGAACCTTTAGATGAAGCAGTTAATGCGCTTTACTACTTGGATGATTTATTTCGCATGACCATTCCAGAAGTATTGGATGACTTTGCCCGAGAACTTCATCGAATTGGCGTGACGGTAAATCCAACTTCGAGGCCTTTAAGTTATGGAACTTGGATAGGTGGAGACCGAGACGGAAATCCGCACATCACTCCCCAAGTAACCGCAGAGGCAGTAGTCCTCCAGACCGGCCACTTCATTCGCGTAATGCTGGCTTCGCTAGATGAGCTTCGCCAAGCACTTTCAGTCTCAACCAGAATTGCGGGAGCATCAGATGCTCTTGGAGAGTCAGTAGCACTAGATTTGACGCATCTACCAGAAATTGAAGAACGTTTTCGACGTCAAAATGTTGAAGAACCGTATCGACTTAAAGCAACGGCGATTCGCCACCGATTAATCTTGACGCAACGTCGTCATGCCGTAGGCGGACCTCATGTTCCCCATCGCGATTACAAGAATACGGCCGAGCTAATTGCAGATTTGTTAATCATGCGTGATTCACTGATGTCACATAAAGGTGAACTCATCGCCACTGGGCTTCTAGAAAGAATTATTCGGACGGTATCTAGCTTTGGCTTGACGCACGCCACGATGGATATTCGCGAGCACTCCGATGCGCATCACCATGCTCTAGCTCAAATTTACGGTGCGGCCTATGACAATCACCTTGAGAAAATTAATGACGAGTTAAGCAACTACTCAACCTTGCCCCGAATCCAACACATCGATCCCTCGGCTAAGAAAACCCTCGATACTTTCGTTGCCGTTCGGGAATTAATCGAAAAATTTGGTTCTGAAGTTATAGAGACTTACATCATCAGTATGACCAAGAGCCATGTAGATGTCTTGGCACCAGTGGTCTTGGCTCAGATTGCAGGCCTAGTAAATCTGGATGAGAAAAATCCCTTTGCTCTTATTGGCTTCGCCCCGCTCTTAGAGACGGTTGCCGAACTTCGGGCCGCTGATGAAATTTTGGATAACTTGCTCAGTAATTCACAGTACCGACGTTTGGTTGCACTTCGTGGGGATGTCCAGGAAGTGATGTTGGGCTACTCCGATTCCAATAAGGATGCCGGAATCGCCACCTCACAATGGGAAATTCATAAGGCCCAACGCAAACTACGAGATATTGCCTTTAAACATGGCGTAAAACTGCGCCTCTTCCATGGTCGTGGTGGCTCCGTTGGTCGCGGCGGTGGACCTACTTACGACGCACTTATTGCTCTGCCTTGGGGTTCTATCGATGGGCAAATAAAGATGACCGAACAGGGTGAAGTCATCAGCGATAAATATGGTCTACCTTCATTGGCTCGAGAAAATGTCGAACTCATGTTGGCAGCAGCCCTTGAAGCAACCGTTCTCAATCGTGCCCCACGCCAGAGTCCTGCGGATTTAGCAAAGTGGAACGACTGCATGGATCACATCAGCGAAAACTCATTCCAGCGATATCGCTCCTTAATAGACCATCCAGATCTTCCGGCTTTCTTCTATGCATCCACCCCAGTTGAACAATTAGGAGACCTCTTCTTAGGATCTAGACCTTCGCGGCGACCAGATGCCAGCGGTGGTTTGGGTAGCTTGCGCGCAATTCCGTGGGTCTTCGGCTGGACCCAATCCCGACAAATTGTCCCCGGTTGGTTTGGCGTAGGTTCCGGGCTAAAAGCAGCCAGAGAATCTGGCCATAGTGAAGTTATCAGCCACATGTTGGGCGAATGGCATTTCTTTAGAACTTTCATAAGCAACGTAGAAATGACTTTAACCAAGACCGACCTGATCATGGCCAGAAGATACGTGGAGAAATTAGTGGACCCTTCACTCCATCATTTCTTGGACACGATCGAAGCTGAGTTCGAATTAACCAAGAACGAGATTTTGCTACTAACCAAAAAGAACGCGCTTCTTGGCGATCAACCGATCTTGGCCCGCACCTTGCAAATTCGTGATGCGTATTTAGCGCCATTACACCTTCTCCAAATCACGCTTTTGAAACATGTGCGCGATAACGGTGACGCCACCGATCCTTTGATTCGCAGGGCCTTGTTGCTAACTATCAATGGCGTAGCAGCTGGTTTGCGAAATACTGGCTGATGCTTTTCAGCGCAAAAAGCTGGTTATGAATTAAATTCTTGTTGCGTTAATTCCAAACCTTTTTCAATAAGGTGCTCGGCGGCTTGAGCTCCTCGAGCAACGAAATCTCCAAGATCCTTCTTCTCGGCAGAAGAAAATGGCTTTAGGACAAAGTCAGCTGGATCTTGTTGACCTAGAGGTCTTCCGATTCCCATCCGAAGTCGGAAATAATTAGGACCACCTAAATGGCTTGTCAGACTTTTAAGACCATTGTGGCCGTTATCGCCACCACCTAATTTCAGGCGAATTGTCGAAAAGGCGATATCTAGTTCGTCATGTATCGCAATAATGTGATCAGGTTGAACTTTATAGAAATCGGCCAGGGCCCGAACTGGAGCGCCGGATTCATTCATATAACCTCTTGATTTAGCCAGCACTAGCGCTTTCTCTTCAAGTCGAATATCGCAGATGTCCATTCGAGATTTATGAGGAGAGAACTTCATGCCATTGGCCAGATAGTTAATAACCATCTGGCCAATGTTGTGACGAGTTGATGCGTATTGATCTCCAGGATTACCTAAGCCGATAATCAACCAGCGATCAATCATTTCGCTAAGTTACCTTTTATGCAGAAGGAGTGGCTGAAGCATCAGCCGCTGGTGCTGCCGCTGCAGTGTCTTCAGATGGAGTAGAGCGCTCAGAGAGGTGAACTACTGGCATATGAGGATCTGAAACCAATGTTGTTCCTGCTGGTAGTGGAACATCGGAAGCGTAAAGGGAAGTTCCGGCCTTGAAACCAGTTAAATCAAGGTTGAGGAATGATGGGATAGAAGTCGCTTCAGCTTCGATTTCAATGGTGTTGTTAACATGCTCAAGAATTCCATCGCGATCGTGTTCGCCAGTAGTGTGGACTGGAACTTCAACGGTGACGCGCTCGCCACGACGAACAAGAACTAAGTCAATGTGCTCGAGTTGGCTGCTCAAAGGATTTCTGGTGACAGACTTTGGCAAAGTGAGTTCTTTCTTGCCATCAAAAACTACTTCAAGAAGAACGTTTGATTGCTTCAGCGCCGCAAGAAGTTCGCGGGTTGGAAGTGAAACGTGGACTGGAGTCTCGCCGTGACCGTAGATAACAGCAGGAACTAAACCACCGCGACGATCTCTGCGTGAGGCACCCTTACCGAATTCAGTACGAAGGTTGCCGTTAATTGTGATCTCTGCCATTGCCGTGTCTCCCTTAAAATTTCGGACCAACACGTCCCAGGAGAGCAACCCGTCGATTACGGATATTAACTATCCCTCGCCGGAACGAACCCGAAGCCTATCGAACCCTCGAGCCTAAGGCCAAATCTGCTAGACCGGAGCGAAAATTACCCGATCTACTACTTGAGCGATGAGGAAAATCCACGATTCGTCATCGACACGTTCATCAGAAATATAGTCAATAACTCTACCGACGGTGAAAGCTTGCAAAAAGATGGATGCCGCTAGGGCGTTGAGGTTTGGATTGGCCCAACCTCGTTCCTGGGCTTCTCGAATTAAATCCGCAATGCCCTGAGTCAGGCGCTCTTGCTCGGCACCCATGCTCAACTTCATTCGCTCGCTGGAAATTGCTTGGGCTAAATAGGTGATTCGAGAAAGGCGATCCTCAACTTTCTCAGGGGTCTGGTTTCCATAAGTAATTGCCGCAATCGCCGTCAAGAAATCTTCTCTGCTTTTAGATATCGAAAGCGCAGTGGACAACCTAGAAATGACATCATCAACTACCGAGGCATATATCACCGATTCGGCGACTTCGATCAGTTCATCAAAATCCTTAAAATGATGATACATCGAACCTTTGGATATGCCCGAAATTTTATGCACTTGGTCACTTGTAATAGTTTCAATTCCCTGCGTCTTTGTCAGGTTAATGACACACCGGACCATTATCTCTTTACTTGGATGGAAAATCTTCATTACTTCACCGCCGGGAAGAGAATTTTTTCTATTGTTTGGTCGACAATTGAATACCAATCTTCTGGGTCCATATGTGTGGTTGCAATTTCATCCACGACTTTGCCCATGGTGTATGCCTCCACGAAAATCGCCACAGTAGTGGGATTTAAAGCCGGATTTGCCCAACCTCTCTCTTGCGCTTCACGGTATAGATCTGCCAAAGCACCAGTCAGACGAAGTTGTTCTTCCGCCAAGAATTTTCGCAATCGCAAATTGGTCACAGTTTTCGCCACCGTGACCAGGCGAAAATTCCTTAATGACTTCATATCGGGAGATTGGGATCGGCGCGTCACTTTGCTTAGGAATCCAACTAAATCTTCTCGGGTTTTAGATTGCAACAACATCATGTTCATCTCAGCAATAGATTTATCGACTTCGCGCGTAAAGATAAATACATGCGCATATTCCATCATTTCAGAGAAATCTTCGAAGTGATGATAGAGCGAGCCTTTGGAAATTCCAGAAATTTCTAAGATCTGTTCACTGGTGATTTCGGCAGTGGGGTTAGCTTCTAGCAGTCCTACCGCAGTCATGATCAGTGTTTGTTTAGTTGGATGAATATTACGAAACATAGATTAACCTCTTAGCTATGTCCATCGAAGAGGCTGGTGACTGAACCGTCTTCGAACACTTCTCTAATGGCACGCGCCAACAGCGGCGCAATCGAAAGCACCGTTAAATTCTCGAACCGATTCTCTTCTGGAATAGGCAGAGTATTGGTAACAATAACTTCAGTGACCCGAGAATTACGCAAACGCTCTACCGCTGGTCCCGATAAAACCGCGTGGGTAGCGGCGACGATGACATCTTTAGCGCCTTCATCAAAGAGGGCATCAACGGCCTTGGTGATGGTTCCAGCAGTGTCGATCATGTCATCAATAACCACGCACGTTTGTCCACGAACATCGCCAACTACGCGTCCGGTAACTGATTCATTTGGAATTCGTGGATCTCTGGTCTTATGAATGAATGCGATTGGGCAACCGCCGAGCATGTCCGACCAACGTTCAGCAACGCGAACACGTCCAGAATCTGGAGAAACAATAGTTAATCTGCTTCGGTCAACTTTGCTGCCAACATAGTTGGTCAACAATGGCAAGGCGAAGAGGTGATCAACCGGTCCATCAAAGAAACCTTGGATCTGTGCCGTGTGCAAATCAACGACCATAAGTCGATCCGCTCCAGCAGTTTTGAAGAGGTCGGCCATGAGCCGAGCTGAAATTGGTTCACGTCCGCGGTGCTTCTTATCTTGACGGGCATAGCCATAAAAAGGCGCAACGACAGTAATCCGCTTTGCCGAGGCACGCTTGAGCGCATCAACCATGATGAGTTGTTCCATGATTTGTTTATTAACGGGTGCCGCATGGCTCTGAAGGACGAAGGCATCGCTGCCTCGAACGCTCTCTTCAAACCGAACGAAAATTTCACCATTGGCGAAGTCGTATGCCGAAGTAGGTGTGATGGGAATTCCTAATTCGGAGGCAACATCATCTGCAAGCTCTGGGTAACCGCGACCAGTGAAAAGCCGAAGCCGCTTCTCGGATTTGAGTCTAAGTTCGCTCATTACTGTGCCCCATTCTGATCTGTAGATTCGCTTGCGCCAGCCTGAATTGCCGCTTCTGCAGATTTCGTTCCCGATCTCTTTCGAAGCACCCAACCCAAAATATTTCGTTGTCGGCCGCGAGCAACGCCAATTGCGCCAGCCGGAACATTGTCGGTGATGACCGAACCTGCGGCGGTGTAAGCCCCATCGCCAATCACAACTGGAGCAATGAGCATGGAATCACTTCCCACACGAACGTGATCGCCCACGACGGTGCGATGTTTATTGACGCCATCGTAATTAACGAAAATTGTTGCCGCACCAATATTGGTGCCTTCTCCAATATCAGCATCGCCGACGTAGGAAAGGTGTGGCACTTTTGAGCCTTCGCCTATTGTGGAATTTTTTATTTCCACAAATGCTCCAGCTTTTGATTCGTCTGCTAATACCGTTCCTGCTCGAAGAAAGGTAAACGGACCAACTGTGGCTCGAGCACCAATCACTGAATCAGAACAATTGGATTCAATTACTTTGGCACCTTCATGAACTTCAACATTTCTTAAAGTGCTTCGAGGGCCAATATGAGATCCAGTCGCAATCTGGGTGCGTCCACTGAGGAAACTTCCCGGGTAAATGGTGGCATCTGCATCGATTTTGACGTCGGCTTCAATCCAAGTCGTGGTGGGATCAATGATGCTTACTCCGGCCATCATATGTTTGAGATTAATCCGGTCTCGCATCAATGCATCACATTCGGCAAGTTGTGAGCGGTCATTGATCCCCAAAGTTTCGGTGTAGTCATTAGATAAAATCGCCACCGCAGTTCCGTCATTTTCTTTGATCAACGAAATGACATCGGTTAAATACAGCTCACCTTGTGAATTGTCGGTATTTAACTTATGAATTGCAGAGCGAAGTGCAGCCAGATCAAATAGATATACGCCCGTATTGACTTCTTCAACTAATTTCTCTTCATCACTTGCATCTCGTTCTTCAACAATTCCAAAGAGAGCGCCAGTTTCATCTCGCAAAATTCGGCCGTAACCATAAGGATCAGGAAGTAGCGCGGTAAGAACGGAAACGTCGATTCCGCCATTTCCGTGGGATGCCAAGAACTCGGTAAGCGTCTCTGAAGTTATAAGTGGCGCATCTCCCGCCAAGATCAGGACATTGCCCTGGCCTGAAATTTCTTCCAAAGCGATCTGAACTGCATGCCCGGTTCCGCGACGCTCAGCTTGAAATATGGCTTTTGCTTGGGGGTAGTTCTGTTGAAGATGGCTCTCCACCGATTCGCGATGGGCTCCTACAACAACCCGAACTTCCTTGGCAGATAGTGGCAACACTGCATCTAGAACATGACCCAAAATAGATTTACCCGCGATGTCGTGAAGAACTTTTGCGCTCTGAGATTTCATACGTGTTCCCTCGCCTGCGGCGAGAACGATGGCGACTTCCAGGCTCAAAATTCTTATACCCTCTCAAGTTACTTCATCGAGCAATGGTGGGGGCTGAACTAGAAGTAGTCTATCGGGCAACCAGAAGGTGTACGAAAACCCTGGCTCGAATGAATGAACGGTGGCTCCGCCACCATTTCTTCGGGTGGCTTCTCTGGCTCCGCCACCTTTTCTTCGGGTGGCTTCTCTGGCTCCGCCACCAGGTATCGATCCTGGACCCTGGGCTTCAAAGGCCCATGTGCTAGCCACTACACAATGGCGGAACCTGAATTCTCTC
>JBAXSZ010000017.1:0-29128 GCA_037130455.1 Actinomycetes bacterium
CAATTGGGATTACGACTCTTCGCAGATCCTCGAGTTGTCATGGGTTCCCATTGGATCACTGGAGCCAATGAAAAAGATAAGCACGTTCGATTTGTTACTCATGGTCGGGATTTCACCATTGAAAAATTTGTCGAATCAGCGGAAGTCCGGGCGGGAGACACCTGTCCAAATTGTGCAACTCCGGTAGTAATTGATCGCGCAATTGAGATCGGCCACATTTTCCAATTGGGTCGCAAGTATGCAGAAGCCTTGGACTTCACCGTTCTAGATAAAGATGGAAAGTCCCAAGTCGTCACCATGGGTTCTTATGGAATCGGAGTCTCGCGAGCCGTTGCTGCGATCGCCGAACAGACTCATGATGAAATTGGTCTTTGCTGGCCACGAGAAGTTGCACCCGCCGATATTCATATTGTGGCTACTGGTAAAGAAGATCTGCCTTTCGATACCGCGCAAACTTTGGCAGAAGAGTTGGAAGCCCGCGGAATGCGCGTGATGCTAGATGATCGCCGCGATGCCAGCCCAGGTGTGAAATTTAAAGATGCCGAGCTCATTGGCATTCCTTTTATCGTGATTGTTGGAAAAGCCTTGGCAGAAGGAAAAGTCGAACTCCGAAATCGAAAGAGCGGAGAAAAGACCGAAGTCGAACTCACCACGGCGGTTTCTGACATTCTTGCGGTAGTCACTGCCTCTTAATGTCATTATCGACCGCAATATTTTTAGGCTTGGCCGCCGGCTTTGCTGGATTTGTCGATGCCATGGTTGGTGGCGGTGGACTGATTCAGTTACCGGCGCTGTTGATCGGAATTTCAGATAAGCCGCTGCCGTTAATTCTTGGCACAAATAAGATTCCATCTTTTCTGGGAACCAGTTCGTCGGGAATTGCTTACTTTCGAAAAGTGAGGCCCAATCTTCACGTAGCCACTTCTATGGCCATTCCTGCTTTCATTGGTTCAGTTCTTGGCGCTCGACTAGCCGCCAGTTTCCCCAAAGATCTTTTCCGACCAATCATTGTCATTCTGCTCATTGCTGTGGCGCTCTACACCTGGAAGAAACCGCATTTGGGGATGGATGAAAATCTTCGCTTCACCCCCACAATCAGATTGATCTTGGTCTCACTTTTCGGATTTTCTATCGGTTTCTACGATGGAATCTTTGGGCCGGGAACTGGAACTTTTCTGGTGTTCATCTTGGTGGGAGTAATTGGCTACGCATTTTTGAAGGCGTCGGCAACAGCAAAATTGGTCAACATGGCCACCAATTTTGGAGCAATTCTTTCGTTTCAATTCACCGGACATATTTGGTGGCGACTTGGCCTGCTTATGGCTATTGCCAATATTGCTGGATCTTTATTGGGTGCACGTCTTGCGATCCGGGGCGGTTCGCCGCTGGTTCGAAAAGTTTTCTTGGCGGTCACGACATTGTTGATTGCCAAAGTCGGTTATGATTGGTTATCGCAGCGGTAAAATAAACCAAGACTTACAACTAAGACCCACAACTAAGACCTACAACTGAATAGAACAGAAAGTGAAGATATGTCCACACAACTGAACATGCAAGAATTAAAAGCGGCTATTGCTGAATCAATCACGCCGGTCATCACAGAATCTGGAAATTATCTAGAAGAAGTATCAATTCTTCCTGCTGGCAAAAGCCGCATCATTACCGTCATCGTAGATAGTGATACTCATTTGAATTTAGACCAGGTCACCTCGGTCTCTCGTGAAATTTCCCAAATTGTAGAAACGCTAGAAGTCCTAGGGGATCAGCCTTTTACCCTGGAAGTGACCTCACCAGGAATCGATCGACCGCTCACTTTGCCCCGACACTGGCGCAAGAATCACGGCCGGCTAGTGAAGGCAACTCTCTTGGACGGGGCAACCGTCAGCGGCCGAATTGGCCAAGCAAGCGATACCTCAGTGGAGATCGATCAACAAAGTATTGAGCTGGATCAGATCAAAAAAGCTTTGATTGAAATTGAATTTAAGTCACTGAAGAGCGAAGCATCAGATCTAGGCGACGACGAATGAGTGTAGATGTACAGGCGCTGATTGCGCTGACTGTTGCGAAAGATATGCCCCTGGAAAAACTCATCAACGCTATCGAAAACGCAGTTGCCACCGCCTACTCCGAACTCCCGGAAGCGCATCCGGGTGGTCGTGCAGTTTTAAATCGCCAAACCGGTGAAATTGTTATTTATTATCCAGTTCTAGGCCCAGATGGCGATCGGATCGATACCGCGATTGATTCGCCCGAAGGATTCGCCCGCGTTGCAACTTCGACGGCACGAAAAATAATCAAAGAGAAAATGCGCGAAGCAAAGGATGCCGACATCGTTGGTGAATTTACCGCCAGCGTCGGAGATGTCATCTCTGGAGTGATCCAGCAGGGCCGAGATCCCAAGACCGTGTATGTCCACTTGGGCCGAGTCGAAGGAAAAATTCCGCCTAACGAGCAAGTTCCCACCGAAACCTATGTTCACGGCCAACGTATCAAATGCTTTGTTGTCGAAGTGAAGCAAGGTTTAAAAGGCCCGGAGGTCACCCTTTCTAGAACACACCCAGCATTAGTAAAGACCCTCTTTGCCTTAGAAGTTCCTGAAGTAAAAGATCGAGTTGTCGAAATAATTGGAATCGCGCGCGAGCCCGGTCACCGAAGCAAAGTCTCCGTTCGAACTCATCGTTCTGGCGTCAGTCCAAAAGGCGCCCTGATTGGCCCAATGGGCGCACGCGCTCGGGCGGTTATGGATGAACTCAACGGCGAAAAAATCGATATCGTCGACTATTCCGAAGATTTGGCCACCTATGTGGCCAACGCCTTAGCCCCGGCAAAAGTCACCAGCGCCGAAGTTGTGGATGCTGAAACCAGGTCGGTTAAAGTGGTCGTGCCCGATTACCAGCTCTCCTTGGCCATTGGCAAAGATGGACAAAATGCCCGATTGGCAGCCAGGCTCACCAGCGCTCGCATCGATATTCACCCAGATAATCCGGTAGAGCGGATTGAAAAGCCCAAGCCGGTGGTTGCAGAAGCCACCGATGGCGAAGAGCCTGCCGAATCTGGGCAATTACCTCTCCAGCCATAGGAGAAGGTAAGGTTAGGGAGTTAAGTTTCTAGCAATTAAGGACCGTGATGGCAGTTCCAATCCGAAGCTGCATCGCGTGCCGAAAGCGGGAAAACTGGACAGATTTACTTCGAGTAGTAAAAGTTGATGGTCAGGTTTTGCCTGATCCGCTTCATCATTTACCTGGTCGTGGTGCCTGGTTGCATCGAAAATGTTTCGACACTGCCAAGCAACGTAGTTCTTTCGCCCGAGCATTTCGCAGCGATGAACCACTCTCGACGGAAGAGCTCGCGGTATTTATTATTGGGCAATAACTAAATCAGATAAACCGTCTGATTTTTTAAAAGGAGTCAATCAATGTCAGTAAAGGCAAGCTCACAATCATGAGCGCCCGACGCTCATGAGTAGGTCAGACATTTAGGCTCCATCTTTAAACGTGGGGCCCAGACAGGAAGGTAACTGTGGCAAAGGTCCGCGTTCACGAATTAGCAAAAGAATTAGGCGTAACTAGTAAGGATCTCCTCGAGAAATTAAAAGAGGTAGGGGAATTCGTACGCTCTGCATCATCAACTATTGAGGCACCAGTTGTGCGCAAGTTGATGGAGAAATTTCCAGATATTAAGCCAGATGAGGCGGAGGTAAAGCCGGTCAAGAAGGTTGCCGCAAAGAAGGTTGCCGAAAAACCCGTTGCTCCAACTGCTGAAGAAATTCAGGCAGCGTTAGCGCAATTGGCTCCAGGCACCATTCCGCAATCGGCCTTCCCACAAGCTCCAATGCCAACGCCGCCAGTGCGGCCAGTAGCTCCAATTCCACAGGTACCTGCGGCAGCAACGCCACCGGGTGTAGTCACACCTCCCGCCGCACCTGGCGCAGATGCACCTGCTGCTTCAGATCCAGCTGCTGCTGCATCAGCTATGCCACGTCCACCTCGTCCGGGCAACAATCCATTTACTGGCGCCGCGCCGACACCTGGCAATATTCCTATGCCGCGTCCACCTCGCGCCGGCAACAATCCATTTAATTCCGGAGCGGGCGCGATTCCTCGTCCACCGGCTCGCCCCATTCGTCCGGGAGAACGTCCATCCGGACCTGGTGGCAATCGTCCACCAATGTCCGGTGCTCGTCCTGGTTCGGTAAGGCCTGGCTTTGCCGCCCGCCCGGCCGGTCCCGGCGGTGCCCGTCCTGCCGGAACTGGTGCTCCTGGCGCTCGCCCAGGCGGTCCTGGTGCTGGTTCGCCATATCGGACTCCGTCGGCAACTCCGGCGCAACCAAGTTTTGGCGGTCCCAATAAGGGTGGCGGTCGCCATCAGCGTGGCGGAACTGCCGGCGCATTTGGAAAGCAAGGCGGAAAGAACCGGAAGGCCCACAAGAGTAAGAAGGCCCTTCGCGAAGAATTCGACAATATGGCGGCGCCATCACTGGGTGGCGCAGTAATTCCTCATGGCGATGGCAAGACCTCCATTCGGTTACGTCGCGGTTCTTCGTTGATGGATTTTGCGGAAAAGATCCATGCAGATCCAGCGGCGTTAGTTTCGGCACTCTTTCACTTAGGTGAAATGGTGACTGCAACACAATCGGTTGATGAAGATACCTTCACACTTCTTGGCGCAGAACTTGGATACAGCATTCAAGTTGTTAGTCCAGAAGATGAGGATCGCGAACTTCTTGAAGAGTTCGATATCAACCTTGAACAAGAGCTTGCAGATATTGCCGATGAAGATCTCGTTGTTCGTTCGCCAATCGTTACCGTCATGGGTCACGTTGATCATGGTAAGACGCGTTTGTTGGATGCCATTAGATCTACTGAAGTAGTGAAGTCAGAAGCTGGCGGAATTACTCAGCACATTGGTGCTTACCAAATTCATCACCTTCACGAAGGTGTTGAACGCGCAATTACCTTCATCGATACACCAGGTCACGAGGCGTTCACCGCTATGCGTGCTCGAGGTGCCAAAGTCACTGACATCGCAGTGCTTGTTGTTGCCGCAGATGACGGCGTGATGCCACAGACAATTGAAGCGTTGAACCATGCACAGGCAGCAGATGTTCCTATCGTTGTCGCCGTTAACAAGGTTGATAAAGAAGGCGCAAACCCGGACAAGGTTCGCCAACAATTGACTGAGTACAACTTGGTTGCCGAAGAGTATGGCGGCACCACAATGTTCATTAACGTCTCCGCAAAATCGGGTGAAGGCGTAGCCGAACTTATCGATGGCATTTTGCTTACTGCAGATGCTGCTTTGGACCTTCGAGCCGTAGCAGATGATGCTGCGCGTGGCGTAGCAATCGAAGCGAACTTGGATAAGGGCCGTGGTCCGGTTGCAACTGTCTTGGTCCAACGTGGAACTCTGAAAGTTGGAGATGCCATTGTGGCCGGCGGTTCATATGGACGCGTTCGTGCCATGCTTGATGAAAACGGTGACACGGTTTCAGAAGCTGGTCCTTCCCGCCCAGTACAGGTACTTGGATTTACTTCCGTCCCAGGCGCCGGTGATACTTTCATCGTTGCTGAAGACGACAGAACTGCACGCCAGATCGCTGAAAAACGCCAATTAGCAACCAGAAATGCGATGCTAGCCAAGACCCGCAAGAAGGTTTCATTGGAAGACTTCATGGAGCAATCCAAGATTTCTACTCTTAACCTTATTCTTAAAGGCGATGTATCTGGTTCTGTTGAAGCTCTGGAAGATGCCTTGCTACAACTAGATGTCGGCGATGAAGTTGATCTTCGTGTTATTCACCGAGGTGTCGGTGCGATCACCAAGAACGACGTTACCTTGGCATCTGCTTCTACAGCAGTCATCATTGGTTACAACGTCAAGCCAGAACCTCAAACTGCAATTTTTGCCGATCAAGAAGGTGTAGAAGTTCGCTTCTACACCGTTATTTATCAGGCAATCGAAGAAATCGAAGCATCCCTTAAGGGTCTGCTCAAGCCTGAATTCGAAGAAATTGTTTTGGGTAATGCTGAAGTTCGCGATGTATTCCGTTCTAGCAAGTTCGGAAATATCGCCGGATGTTTGGTTCAAGATGGCTTTATTCGTCGAAATGCTAAAGCGCGCACCTTGCGCAATGGTGTCATCAAGGGTGAAAACCTGTCGATCGAATCTTTGCGACGTTTCAAAGACGATGCCACCGAAGTCAAGGATGGTTACGAGTGCGGTATTGGACTCGGTAAGTTCAACGATCTAGAGCCTGGTGACGTTATTCAAACTTATGAAATGCGCGAGAAGAAGCGCGTATAAATCATGGCATCGAATCGAGCGTTAAAAGTTGCAGACCGCATTAAAGAAGTGGTTGCGCAAACCCTAGAGTCGCGGGTTAAAGACCCGCGCCTGGGGTTTGTCACCATTACTGATGTACGTGTGACTGGTGATCTACAACAAGCCTCAATCTTTTACACAGTTTTGGGCGACATTGCCGAACATGAGGGCACTGCAATTGCGTTGAATTCTGCAAAGGGGATGCTTCGCTCTGAAGTTGGAAAAGCTTTAGGACTGCGTATCACACCCTCCTTAGGATTCTTTGCCGATGGTTTACAAGAATCGGCATCTGCAATGAACGACCTGCTGTCGCAAGTGCGCAAGGCCGATGAAGAATTGGCTAAGTTGCGCGAAAATGCGCAGCCGGCTGGGGATGCAGATCCTTATAAAGTGCACGAGTAATTTCTTCACTTTATGTCATCTGCCCAAGGTTTTCTCCTTATAGATAAAGCTGGTGGAATGACCAGCCATGATGTTGTGGCCAAAATGCGAAAGCGATTTGGTACCAAGCGAGTTGGTCATGCTGGCACGTTAGATCCCATGGCAACTGGTGTTTTGGTTCTTGGTGTAGGAAATGCCACCAGACTTATGCAATATATAACTGACGGAACAAAGGCCTATGACGCCACAGTGTCATTAGGCGTCAGCACCCATACTGATGACAGAGAAGGTGATGTCACCGCTACCGTTTCAGGGCAAGTTTTAGCGACGGTCACCAATGCCCAGATTGAAGAAGTGTTGGCGACCTTTGTTGGAACTATCAAGCAGCGACCTAGCTCTGTCTCGGCGATAAAGATTGATGGCAAGCCAGCTCACCAGCGGATCCGCGACGGTGAAACCGTGGATATTCCAGAGCGAGAAGTCACAATCTCCCAATTATCAATTAATGACATTCGCCGTACTTCCTCGACCATTGAAATTGATATTTCAGTGACCTGCTCTGCCGGAACATTTATCCGCGCCATTGCTAGAGACCTTGGCGAGGCGCTCAAGGTCGGGGGACACTTGACTCAATTGCGACGCACCTTAGTGTCTCCCTTTTCATTGTCCGAATGCGCCCCATTAGAAACTGCGGAATTGACTCCTATAGTTGACGGCATCGGTCGAATTTTCCCGCTTCGCAACCTTGATTTCGAAGAAATGGCTGAAATCTCATTTGGTAGATATTTGGATCCAAATTCCCAATCGGGGATCGTGGTAGCAGTCTCGCCTCAGGGGGATTTTGCCGCTCTCTTGGAGAACAAGGTCATTGCGGCAAAAGAGTTGGCGGCACCGATTTTGGTTGCTGTGAAAGAATAACCGGATGAATCGCGCCGTCGTTATTGGGATTTTTGATGGAGTTCACCAAGGCCATCAACAACTTCTCAAAATCGCAGAGTTATATGGAAAAGTGGTTGCCCTAACTTTCTACCCGCATCCCACATCGGTCTTTGCTCCGGAGCGAACTCCAAGTCAGATTCTCTCCTTAGATGATCGAATCACGCTCCTTGAGGAAAATGGCGCGGAGGAAGTTGTTGTTATTGATTTTACGCAAGAGTTTTCCATGCTCTCCGCCGAAGACTTCATTGAAAATGTGTTGATAAAACAGCTGCAGGCAACTCAAGTCATCGTCGGGGAAAATTTCACCTTTGGTCATAAGGCTTTGGGCAATATTCATTTGCTACAACAGGATTCTAGGTTCGGGACAACGGCGGTGAAGTTGGAAGAAAATCGGGGGACTCCAGTTTCTTCCACCCGAATCCGAAACCTCATCATCGATGGCGATGTTGAACGGGCAACGGAACTTTTAACTCGTCCTCACTACGTAACTGGCCCGGTTGTCCATGGTGAAAAGCGGGGGCGAACCATCGGGTACCCGACCGCGAACATTGGGCTTGCCCAACACGCAACCATTCCTGCCGATGGCGTATATGCCGGCTGGTTAACAGTGGGCGATGATCGATGGGAAGCGGCTATCTCTATCGGAACTAATCCAACATTTCCTGGAATTCGGGGGCGCCAAGTTGAGGCTTACGCATTGGATCAAGTGGATTTAGATTTGTATGACCAGCAAGCCACATTGGAATTTCTCTTCCGGTTGCGCGATACCCTCAAATTCGAAAGTTTGGATGGACTACTAGTTCAAATGAAGCAAGATTGTGATTTGGCTCGAAAGCTATTGACTCAACCGTAAATATTTCTTGAGTTATTCGCGCAAAAAGCTCTGAATATGCTTCTCTATCGTCACAAAATCGCGCACAATAGCGCCAGCGATTGATTATTCACATCAAACTCTCGGGAGGCGCAATGTCAGCTCCAAAGTTCATTAAGAATCTCAGTGTCTGGGAAGCAATCGGTATTTCAGTTGCTTTGATGGCTCCGTCCATGGCAGCCAATATAAATCCTCAAGGTACTGCCGGCGTTGTGGGACGCGCTGTTCCCGTTGCCTTCGCTTTGGCAACTATTGGTGTGCTTTTGATTGCCTACGGCTTTGTCCGTCTCTGCCAAAACTTCCACCATGCGGGCAGCGTTTATGGTTTCGTGGGAGCAACCATGGGTCCTCGGTCAGGTGTGGTCGCTGGTTGGGGATTGCTCGGAACCTACATTTTTTACGGTTGCGTTACATCCATGGCAGCCGGAATTTTCGGATCCACCTTCTTGGATGAATTAGGTGTTTGGAACAATCAACCTGCTTGGTCTGGCTTCTTGGTCGGCGCGATTGCACTTGTCTTGGCCTATGTCTTTGCCGTCGTTCCTGCTCGTAACGGCACGCGGATTTTGCTCTCCGTCGAGGGTATAACCGTTCTTCTTATTTTGATTACCACAGTCATTATTTTTGTAAAGCTTGCAACTGGCAATGCTCCAGATAACCACCATGTTGATTGGTCCGTCTTTTCGATTCCTAAGGGCGTTGGAACCAGTGGCGTCTTCCTTGGCGTCGTATTTGGCTTCCTCTCCTTCGCTGGCTTTGAAGCAGCATCGACATTAGGGGAAGAAACCACAAATCCTCGTAGAGATATTCCACGAGCAATGCTTGGAACTGCAATTTTCGGCGGCTTGTATTTCGTTATTGTCACCGCAGTTGAAGTGATGGGCTTTGGCACAGATGATGCGGGAATAAAGGCTTACATCGGTTCTGGTTCGCTCTTGGGTGACTTGGGAACCAAGTATGTGGGTTCGTGGATCGGAACCATCATCACCCTGGGCGCAGCAGTGAGCGCATTCGGATGCTGTTTGGCCTGTGTTGTTGGTGCGGCACGCTTGTCCTTCTCGCTTGCCCGCGATGGTGGCAATGCACACCTCTCCACTCTCTCCGAGAAAAATGGAACACCTGTTAATGCGACTCGAATTGTTGTCGGCGCCGCTGCCATCATTATGATCGTCTGGAAATTGGTTTGGCATGTAAAGCCATTCGATATCTTCTTGGGCAGTGGAGTTATCGGAACCTTGATCATCTTGGTTGCTTATCTCATGGCTACCGTGGGCGCTATCAAGTTCCTTTTCTTCTCTGGGAAAAAGCGAACCAAGCAATGGGAAATCATTATCCCTATCGCAGGTATCGCACTCTTGATTTATACCTTGTATAAGAATGTTTACCCATTCCCAACAAGCGGACCATCACGAGCCTTCCCAATAGTTGCCATTATTTGGCTCTTGGTTGGAATCGTTGGAATCGTGTCGCGTCCAGCTTTAGCTGCCCGAATTGGTGAGAAACTCACCGCCGATGAGAAACTCTCTGAAGCGCGATAAATAACGGCGTTTCCGTAAGACGATTCTAGGAAAAAGAGGAACCATGCTCTCAGGCGCGAAGGTTATTGATCTCACTATCCCATTGGGTCCGGCGATAGTGATGTGGCCAGGGGCTCCGGCTCCAGAAGCGGAAACGCTGGTCACCGTGCAACACGATGGCTACTTTGCCCGTCGAGTCTCTTTCTTTGAACACACAGGAACGCACTTCGATGCTCCCTGCCACTTCATCGAAGGTCGCGCAAGCGTAGATCAAATTCCAGCTCAATCTCTGGTTCGTCCTGCAGTATTGATTGATATATCAGCCCGCGTCGGTAGCGATGCCGACGCAGTGCTGACTCTGGAAGAAGTAATAGAATTTGAAAAAGTTCACGGTCGGATTCCCGACGGTGCGGCAATTTTGCTTCGTACTGGTTGGGAAGAATTCAATACCGATGAACTTCGCTACGCCGGTGCCCCCGGAGATCTTCGCTTCCCAGGATTTGGTGTTGAATCTGCCAAGTTCTTGGTGGAAGAACGCAAAGCCGCTGGACTTGGAACTGATACTTTGGGAATCGATCCAGGTATCGCTATTGATTTTCCAGTTCATTCGCAGATTTCCCACCCTGCGGGCTTATGGCATTTGGAGAACTTACAAAATCTCAAATCACTTCCAGCCCTTGGGGCTTGGGTGGTTGTTGGCGTATTGCCGCTGGTGGGTGGTTCAGGTAGCCCAGCACGCGTGCTGGCCTTAATTCCGTAATAATTACCTGTGGCCAAACCGCTTGCCTTTATCGCAACTTGTGACTTAGTTGCATTGGTCCGAGGACGCTCGCTCTTTCGCGATGGTGTTCTCAACGATTCCAAAAATGTGGGCTGGGTGCCTGCGGATCTATCCCTCAATGCCTTTGGGGGAATAAATGATGACAATCCCTATGGCTCTGTGGGCGATTTGAGATTACTCCCGGACCTTTCCACTGAAGTAACTCTTCCTGGAATACATGGCCAGGCTCTGTCGATTTTTCTCGCTAATCAAGTACTGCCCGATGGTTCGCCGTGGGATTCTTGCCCCCGAACACATGCTCATAATTCGATCCACCAATTATTTGCCGATCATGGAATAGAACTTATTGCCTCCTTCGAGCATGAATTTACGTTGACCAATGAAGCAGAGATCGCGGCAGGTTCCCCCTTTGGACTGGATAGTTTTCGAATCGCAGAACCATTTGGAAGTGAATTAGTTTCCATTTTGGAAAGTAATGGATTAGAGCCAGAAAACTGGTTAGCCGAATATGGGTCTAGACAGTTTGAAATAACGGTGAAGCCCGCTCCGGCACTGGTCGCGGCAGATCGCGCAATTTTGCTTCGGGAAATTGTTAGAGATACAGCAAGGCGCCATGGAATGAGAGCATCTTTTGTTCCGCTTCCATCGATCGAATCAGTGGGCAACGGCGTTCATGTGCATCTCTCCTATAAGAAAGATGGAAAGCAGATCACCTTTGATGCAAGTGCGCCAGGTAATCTTTCGATGATTGCCTCGCAAGCTGCGGCTGGAATATTAAAACACGCTGCGGCACTTCAAGCCTGGACGGCGCCGAGCCAGATTTCAGCGCTGCGGCTAAAGCCGCATCGTTGGAGTTCGGCGGGAATTTTTGCTGCGGTTCAAGATCGAGAAGCGTTATTGCGGATCTGTCCGGTGAACACTATTCATGGCGCAGATCCTTCGACCTCTTTTAATATCGAGTATCGCGCTGCAGATGCAACGGCAAATCCATGGTTGGTAATTTCGGTATTGGCCCGATCTATTTCTTCAGGGATCAGCGCTGGGAAACAGCTGGATCGAATTTATACCGAGCCCATAGGCGAAGGTGACACTTCGGTCCCACTTCTTCCTGAAGATTTAAACGCTGCAATAATCGCCCTTCAAGCAGATGATGAAGTCTTGTCGTGGTTCTCACACAATTTGCTTGAGGCTCACCTAGGTATTCGTCGCAGCGAAGCGGAAGAATTAGAAGGATTAACCGCGAACGAAAAATGCGAAAGGTATTCCCGTGTCTACTAGCTTTCCGTGGGGCGTTTCACCGATAGGTCCTGTAAGCGAATCATTGGCCAACTTGTCATTAGTTGATCATCATGTACATGGGGTGGTCCGGCAAAACCCAAGCCTGGAAGCATTTACCAACATGATCACCGAATCAGACCGCACTCCTAGTGATCTGCATGAGGCTATGGATACGCAAGTTGGTTTTGCGACCAGGCGCTGGGTGGCACCGTTGTTGGATTTGGAACCTTTTGCCTCGCCGCAAGATTATTTCGACCGTCGTATTTCCCTCGGTGCCGATGAAGTAAACCGTCGCCTACTTTCTGCTAGCGGCATTGGCCACTACTTCATTGAAACTGGATATCGCGGTGATGAAATTTATGGACCGCAAGGGATGGCTGAAATATCTGGCGCCAAAGTCAGTGAAGTAATTCGCATCGAAACCATCGCAGAAAAAGTGGCGCTCTCTGGGGTTTCTTCTCGCGAATTCGGAACCAAATACTTCGAAGCGCTCGATGAAGCGTCAAAGGAAGCCATTGGTGTGAAATCAATTGTTGCCTATCGAATTGGTCTGGATTTTGAAGCCAGCGCTCCGTCACTTTATGAAGTTCAACCCGCAACCGATAAATGGTTTGCCGAAATTGCGTTGACTGGAAAAGCTCGAGTAAGCGATCCAGTCTTATTGCGCCACATGATCTACGGTGCCGCCGAACTCAAGATGCCATTCCAATTCCACATCGGCTTCGGAGACCCAGATCTCAATCTGCATCGCTGTGACCCGTTGCTAATGACCGACCTTATTCGCCAGTTTGAGGCGCGCAATATTCCGGTTCTCTTACTTCATACTTACCCATTCCAACGAAATGCTGGATATCTCGCCCAAATGTTTCGCAATGTGTATTTGGATGTGGGGCTTGCTATAAATTATGCCGGAGCCAGGTCACCAGCCATCATTGCCGAATCATTGGAACTAGCGCCCTTCCATAAAATCCTCTTCTCCTCCGATGCGTGGGGCTTGCCGGAGTTAACATACCTAGGCGCCCTATTGTTCCGCAGGGGATTGGGCGAAATTTTGGATTCATTTGTTGCTCGCGGGGATTGGTCTGCCGCAGATGCCATTAAAGTTGCAACGGCGATTGGCCACGATAATGCATACCGCGCTTACGGAAATGTGGGTAATGAGTAATGAAGAAGGAAAAGATTCTTGAAATTTCCGAATCGGAAAATCTGCGACTTATTCGATTTCTCTACTGCGACTTGGCCGGCGTCATACGTGGCAAGACCGTTCACGCATCGCAATTGGATGCAAAGATGACGGAGGGCGTCGGCTTAACCCGCGCCCAAAATGCAGTAAATCTTTTCGAAGATTTAGTGTCGGTAGCGGGAATGGAGCCTGTCGGTGAGGTTCGAATTGTTCCAGATCTATCCACATTCACGGTTTTGCCATGGCTGGATAGGACAGCCTCCATGCATAGCGACCTGCTAGAACAAGATGGTAGCGAATGGGGCGGATGCACTCGCTCTGTGCTCAAGCGCGCACTGGCAATGTTGGATTCGCAAGGAATTGAATTTATGTCCGCCTTCGAATCGGAGTTTTATCTTGCCGAAGCAACGCCAGATGGGCCAACACCTTGGCGCAACGGCCCCTGCTATTCCAGTTCTGGAATGGACCGTGCCAGCGAAGTCACCGATCTCATGGTGGACAATCTCATTGAACAAGGAATCGTTGTTGAACAAGCGATCAATGAGTATGGTCCAGGCCAGTTAGAAATTGCTATCAAGTATGGTCCAGCGCTCAAGTCGGCAGATCAACATTTGCAATTTCGAGACACGATCAGAGGTACTGCCGAAGTGCAATTTGGATTGTTGGCATCCCTTGCACCTAAACCATTTAAAGATGGCATCGGATCTGGCGCACATCTTCATTTTTCGCTCTGGGACAAAGCAAAGAAATTGAATTTGCTCTTCAATGAAAATGAACCGACAAAGATCTCCGAATTTGGTCAATCCTTCGTTGCCGGCATTTTGGAACACCTGCCGGCGCTACTTGCATTGACCTGTCCTTCTTATGTTTCTTATCTTCGTCTCAAGCCACAAGCTTGGGCAGGTAACACCATCTCGTGGGGTTATGACAATCGCGAATGCGCCGTTCGAGTTGCCAGTCCATTTAAGGGCCGAGAGATGCAATCTATTAACTTGGAATTGAAAGCCTGCGATGGTTCAGCAAATCCATACTTGGCGTTAGCCGGAGTTATCTTGGCCGGCATGGATGGCGTCAACCGCGGACTCAAAGCTCCACAGCCTGCCCATAGAGACCCTTCACTCCTAACAGATGCCGAGAAAATAGCCTGTGGCATTAAACCTTTTCCAACAACGCAACTAGAGGCACTTGATGCCTTGGAAAACGATGCCGTTCTCACGGCTGGTTTAGGTGAGTTGATGACTCGCGCCTATCTGGCTATTCGTAGAGCAGAGAACGCCAAGGCCGCTGTGAATGGTGATGAGTGGGCTAGAGCGGAAACCTTCTCTACTTTTTAAGTGGAGCCTTACAATGAATTTTGCCGATCGGGTTCTTAAAGATGTGAAGAGGGTGCTTATTCCGATTCGGGATCCAATTCGAGCCCAAGGTGCCCAGGCTTATATGAAGAAGATCGCGCCTTACTTGGGCATCTGCGCACCCGATCGTCGCGCGGCCACGAAGCCAGTCTTTGCAGCGTTGCCGACTCCTACTTCCCAGGACTTGGGACTAGCAGCAGTGCTGCTGTACGCCCAACGCGAGCGCGAATACGCCTACGTCGCCAATGACCTGCTCGATCACTTTATTGAGACAGCGGAGCGAAATTTCTTAAAGAATGAGGTCGCCGGGCTGATCACGACTAAATCCTGGTGGGATACCGTCGATGGCTTGGGAAGTGCCGCAGTATCCCCACTTTCGAGGAAATATCCTTCCCGAACCTTGATGAAAGAGTGGATTAAGTCCCCAAATATCTGGCTCAATCGAGCGGCAATTGGCCATCAGCGGGGCCGCCGGGCAGAAACGGATACCGAGTTCGCCCTCTGGCTCTGCCATCAGAAGGCTACCGAGCGGGAATTTTTCATCGTGAAGGCGATTGGCTGGGCGCTTCGAGATATTGCCGCCTTCGATAAGCCCGCGGTGCGGCAATTCTTGGCCGATCACCCTGATCTGGGTCGAGTGGCGGTGCGGGAAGCCGAGCGGGGCTTGAATCGATAACGGGGCTTGAATCGATAACAGGGCTAAACGAAAAGGCGAAAAACCTTAATTTCGTGAGGTTGCCTGCTCGCTGGTACCCTTACCCAACAAAGCGAGTTAGCGAGCCTTCGTGAATTACACCGAGGCCCTCGTGACAGTCCAAGGAGTGCCCTCATGGCGTTACAGCCTGCAGAGAAGTTAGAAATCATCACCAAATATGGCGCTTCGGCCACTGACACCGGAAGTCCTG
Organism: Actinomycetes bacterium; assembly: GCA_037130455.1. Classification (GTDB taxonomy): domain Bacteria; phylum Actinomycetota; class Actinomycetes; order Nanopelagicales; family Nanopelagicaceae; genus CAIMZW01. Next base: position 15,529 of record JBAXSZ010000017.1, read on the forward strand.
AAGCTCAGGTCGCGCTGCTATCCCGACGAATTGAACAAATTACCGAACACCTCAAGACCAATAAAAACGACCACCATAATCGTCGTGGACTTTTGTTGCTCGTAGGTAAGCGTCGTCGAATTTTGCAATACCTCGCCAAGACCGACATAACACGTTACAGAGCGATTATCGAAAAGCTCGGCATTCGCCGCTAATTAAGTACAACTCTTTCACATCAGTTAATCGGTCCTCGGTAGTGGTTTACGGGTACGAACCCGTGGGCTTCGATCGAAGATCCATTACTGATGCGCAAGAATTAGAAATGGAGGACCCATGGAGGGTCAAGATGTGAAGTTCGCCGTTGCCAATATTGATAACGGTAAGTTTGGAAAAAGGCAGATTCGGTTTGAAACCGGTCGCCTAGCACGTCAAGCCGCTGGAACTGCTGTTGTCTATTTAGATGACGATTCCATGTTGCTATCAGCAACAACCGCTGGCAAGACACCTAAAGATCAATTCGATTTCTTCCCACTTACAGTGGATGTTGAAGAGCGTATGTATGCAGCCGGAAAGATTCCTGGTTCATTCTTCCGTCGTGAAGGACGTCCATCAGAGGATGCAATCCTGACTTGTCGTTTAATCGATCGTCCATTGCGCCCATCCTTCGTGAAGGGATTGCGTAATGAAATTCAGATTGTTGTGACCGTAATGGCACTTCACCCTGACCACATGTATGACGTCATCGCGATTAACGCGGCATCGATGTCTACTCAACTTGCTGGATTGCCATTCTCTGGTCCAATCGGCGGCGTTCGCGTTGCTTTGATTGAGGGCCAATGGGTTGCATTCCCTAACCACTCTGACCTAGAGAAGGCCGTGTTTGACATGGTCGTTGCTGGTCGAATTGCTGGCGACGATGTTGCCATCATGATGGTTGAAGCTGAAGCCACCGTTAAGACCATTGAACTCATTAAAGGCGGTGCACAAGCACCAACCGAAGAGATCGTTGCTCAAGGACTGGATGCGGCTAAGCCATTCATTCGTATTCTTTGCGAAGCGCAGATGGAACTTGCCAAGGTTGCAGCAAAGCCTGTTTCTGAATTCCCAGTCTTCTTGGATTATCAAGATGATGCTTTCGCTGCTGTTGACAAGCTTGCTAACGCTGACATTGCCAAGGCCATGACCATTCTTGCTAAGGCAGATCGTGAAACTGCTTTGGATGAAATCAGCGCTTCGGTTAAAGCCGAACTTGCTGCATCTTTTGAAGGACGCGAGAAAGAAATTTCTGCAGCGCTTCGTTCTGTTACCAAGAAGGTAGTTCGTCAACGTGTACTTCGCGACAAGATTCGTATTGATGGTCGCGGACTTCGCGATATCCGTCCATTGATCGCAGAGGTGGAAGTAATTCCTCGCGTTCACGGTTCGGCAATCTTCGAACGTGGCGATACCCAAATTCTTGGTGTAACCACTTTGAATATGCTCAAGATGGAACAACAGTTAGATACCTTGAGCCCAGAAAATCACAAGCGTTATATGCACAACTACAACTTCCCACCTTATTCAGTTGGCGAAACTGGTCGTGTCGGATCACCTAAGCGTCGGGAAATTGGCCACGGAGCGCTCGCTGAGCGTGCCCTGCTTCCAGTCCTGCCTTCACGCGAAGAATTTCCATATGCAATTCGCCAGGTATCAGAAGCCTTGGGATCTAACGGTTCCACCTCAATGGGTTCAGTGTGCGCATCGACAATGTCATTGCTCAATGCCGGTGTTCCATTGAAGGCTGCTGTTGCAGGTATTGCAATGGGTCTGATTTCCGACGACGTTGATGGCAAAGTTGAATACGTTGCCCTGACCGATATCTTGGGTGCAGAAGATGCCTTCGGTGATATGGACTTCAAAGTAGCCGGAACAAAAGATTTCGTAACTGCACTTCAATTGGATACCAAGCTCGATGGCATTCCTGCCTCAGTTCTTGGTGGCGCACTACATCAAGCGAAAGAAGCTCGTCTTCACATTCTCGATGTAATGAACCAAGCAATTGATGCTCCAGATGAGATGTCACTTCTTGCTCCACGAATTATTTCCATCAAGGTCCCAGTTGACTTGATCGGTGCCATCATCGGACCTAAGGGCAAGATGATCAACCAAATTCAAGATGAAACCGGCGCAGATATCACCATCGAAGATGATGGAACTATTTACATTGGCGCACTTGAAGGATCCCAAGCTGAGGCCGCAAAGGCAATGATCGATGCAATCGCAAATCCGCATATTCCATCAGTGGGAGAGCGCTTTAACGGTACTGTCGTGAAGTTGGCTACCTTCGGCGCATTCATCTCTTTGGTTCCAGGTAAAGATGGCCTGCTCCACGTCTCGCAAATTCGCAAGATGCATGGTGGCAAGCGAATCGAAAACTTGGAAGAAGTTATGAAGGTTGGCGACAAGATTGAAGTTGAAATCGGCGAGATTGATCCAAAGGGCAAATTCTCTTTGATCCCAGTCATGGCCGATGGCGCAGTTGCCGAATCTGAGTCAGCTGAATAATTGAGTAAAACCCTTCTGCCCAGCGGGCTGCGAATCGTTACTGAGGAAGTCAGTACGGTTCGCTCTGCTGCAGTTGGTATCTGGGTCAATGTGGGCTCTCGCGATGAAACACCAAAAGTCGCGGGAGCTTCACACTTTCTCGAACACCTACTCTTCAAAGGTACCAAACGCAGAAATGCCATGGAGATTTCTTCTGCCATTGAAGAAGTAGGCGGCGAAATGAACGCCTTCACCAGCAAGGAATACACCTGCTTTTACGCCCGCGTGATCGATACCGATCTGCCTATGGCGATTGATGTAATTTCCGATTTGATTACCTCATCTGTTGTTAAGCCCGAAGATGTGGATTCCGAACGCAATGTTGTTTTGGAAGAGATCGCGATGCGCGATGATGACCCTTCTGATCTCATCCACGATTTATTCCTAGAGACCATGTACGGCGACACCCAATTGGGCCGGCCAATCTTGGGAACCGTCGATTCCATCAAGGAAATGTCGCGCAATTCTGTATACAACTATTACAAGAAGAAGTATCAACCTTCTGACATCGTTGTAGCCGTTGCTGGAAACGTGAAACACAAAAAAGTCTCCCAATTGGTTCAAGCCGCACTCTCCAAAGATGGATTTTTGGATGTTGAAGATTCTGATTCCAACCTTCGTTCAGCGGCCACAGCAAAAATCACTGGCCACCACAAAGTGGGAATTATTGAACGCAAAACCGAGCAAGCGCATTTGCTGATCGGCGTTGAAGGCGTAGCCCGCAATGATGATCGTCGCTTTGCCATGAGTATCTTGGCATCTGCACTAGGTGGCGGAATGTCTTCCAGACTCTTTCAAGAAATTCGCGAAAAGCGTGGTTTGGCATATTCGGTATATGCCTATGTGCAACAATTTTCTGGCTCTGGATCTTTGTCGTTTTACGCTGGTTGCCAACCGAATAAGGCCGAAGAAGTCGTCAAGATTATTCAGGCGGTCACTCACGATGTAGCTGAGAATGGCTTGACCGATGAAGAAATTTTCCGGGCGAAGGGCTCCGTTTCTGGTTCGCTAGTCCTGAGCCAAGAAGATACTGGGTCACGCATGAGCCGAATCGGCAAGAGCGAACTCGTGTATGGCGAAATCATGAGTTTCGATGAAATTTTGAACAAGATTGCCAAGGTGACGCCGGAAGAAATTCGTGCCGTTGCGCTGGCGCTGCTTCCAAAACCTTCTACGCTTGCGATCGTGGGGCCATTCAAAAGTACTAGCAAGTTTGAAAAGGTGATCGCATGACGATAAAAGTTGCGGTGTTAGGTTCTCAAGGGCGCATGGGGGCTGAATGCATAAAGGCCATTGCCGGTCAATCTGATTTAGAGCTTGTTGCTCAAATAGATTTAGGTGATGACATTCATCAACTAGTTTCTAGCCAAGCCCAGGTAATCGTGGACTTTACGCATCCTGACGCAGTGATGGGGAATTTGGATTTTGCCATCAATAATGGAATCAACGTAGTCGTGGGTACCACTGGTTTCGATGATCACAAACTTTCACAGGTGAAAACTTGGCTTGCCAATAACCCAAAAGTTGGTGCACTGATTGCCCCTAACTTTGGCTTGGGTGCCGTTTTAATGATGCAGTTTGCGGCTCAGGCTTCAAAATATTTTGAATCAGTTGAAATTGTGGAACTACATCACCCCAATAAAGCAGATGCACCTTCCGGCACTGCCACCAGGACTGCGGAAATGATTACGCAAGCACGTACATCTGTCGCCAAGGAGCCAATGCCGGATGCCACGACTTCAGCTCTGGATGGCGCACGGGGGGCTCTTGTCGGTGATGTACGGATTCATTCGGTCCGACTTCGCGGGTTAGTGGCTCACCAAGAAGTTATCTTGGGGGATATGGGAGAGACGCTTTCGATCCGCCATGATTCCATTGACCGTAGTGGCTTCATGCCAGGGGTGCTTCTTGGAATCCGCAGCGTCGTCACAACACCGGGTTTAACTTTTGGACTTGAAAATTTCATGGACCTCGCTTAAAGCGCACTATTGGATACCCAAACTATGACATCTTCTATAACTATGTTCGGCGCGATGTGGTGTGGGGATTGCCGTCGTTCGAAGCGATTTTTGGACGACAATCACGTGTCCTACGAATATATAGATACTGAAACCGAGCTGCAGGCTGCCGCCACAATCTTAGAAATCAGCGGTCGTCAAAATATCCCATTGATTATTTTCCCAGATGGCACGCACTTGACCGAACCTTCCGATAAGGATTTGAAGGAAAAATTGGAATCTTTGGCTATCCTCTAGCCGTGACCAACGCAATTGTTCTGACCGAACTTCGCAAGAACTTCGGGGAAGTAGCAGCCGTGGCTGGCGTGAACTTGGAAATTGCAGATGGTGAATTTTTTGCCATGTTGGGTCCCAGTGGTTCTGGAAAAACCACGGTGCTCCGTTTAATCGCGGGGTTTGAAATTCCCGACTCTGGCCGAATTGAAATTGCTGGCGAAGATGTCAGCAGTACTCCGCCCTTTAATCGCGATGTAAATACCGTCTTTCAAGATTATGCACTCTTCCCCCATATGAGCGTTGTAAAAAATGTGGAGTATGGGCTGCGAGTCAAAGGTGTAGCTAAAGCGCAACGACATACCCGCGCGCTACGCGCCCTTGAGCGAGTAAAACTGGTTGGCTACGAAAATCGGAAACCATCGCAACTCAGCGGCGGCCAGCGCCAGCGAGTTGCCCTTGCTCGTGCCATCGTCAATGAGCCAAAAGTCCTCCTACTGGATGAACCACTAGGTGCGCTCGATTTGAAATTGCGCCATGAAATGCAGAAGGAATTGAAAGAGCTGCAAACCCAATTGGGAATCACCTTTATTTTCGTAACACATGATCAAGAAGAGGCGCTCACCATGGCCGATCGAATTGCTGTCTTTAATCAAGGCCAGATCATTCAAATTGGAAGCCCACAAGAGATATACGAAAAACCGGCCACCGAATTCGTCGCCGGGTTCGTGGGAATCTCGAATCTGCTTCATGAGGTCGCCAGCCAGCAAATATTGGGTAAATCCGGGATCTTCAGTATCCGTCCAGAAAAAATTAAATTCGGCTCCCAGTTTGATCGGAAGGCATCTGGCAGCGTTGCGCAGATTCAATTCCTTGGATCTTTTACTCGCATAGATATTGAATTGCCCCAGTCCGACCGACTAACTTTGTTGCAAGAAAATACTGGGGCGAGTTCGGATTTACCCACTGTTGGTTCACAAGTTCAAATTTCTTGGGATTCGAAATACGAATTTCAAGTCGGGTGAAAGCCCAAACAGACGGTTAGAAAGAAAGGTACTCATGTTGCGTTCAAAGAGAGTTCTTGCAATGGCAAGCGCCGTCTCTACTGCGCTCTTGGTCATCGGCGGTAGCCTGGTCGCTACATCTTCTGCATCAGCTGCGTCGGTTCTGCCAAAAGTTCCCATGGCAAAGTCAGTTGGCAAAGGCGAAGGTGCGCTCAATATCGTCATTTGGGCAGGCTATGCCGAAAATGGAAGTAGCGATAAATCCGTTGACTGGGTTACCCCATTTCAGAAAGCGACTGGATGCAAAGTAAATGCCAAAGTCGGAAATACATCAGATGAGATGGTGACATTGATGAAATCCGGAGGTTATGACGGTGTCTCTGCTTCAGGTGATGCTACTAACCGATTGATTTACGGTGGCGTCGTGGCCCCGGTAAATACGGCGCTTGTTCCAAGCTATGCCAACATTTCACCGTTCTTGAAGAACAAGAGTTGGAACTCCGCTGGCGGTCAGATGTATGGAATTCCTCATGGTTGGGGCGCCAATGTTTTGGCTTACAACTCTGCAAAAGTAAAGCCAGCACCAACTTCATGGAGCGTGGTCTTTGATCCTAAATCTCCATATGCCGGAAAGATCACGGCCTACGATTCACCTATCTATATTGCTGATGCCGCTTTGTATTTGATGAAAACATCACCTGCATTAGGAATCAAAAATCCATATGCATTGGATCAAAAGCAATTTGATGCCGCAGTTGCCTTATTAAAAGGTCAGAAGAAGATTGTTGGTGAGTATTGGTCGGATTACACCAAGGCGGTGCAATCGTACGAATCTGGTAACACCCTACTTGGTACTTCCTGGCAGGTTATTGCTAACCTCATCAGTTCAGATAAGAAAGTGCCAATTGCCTCTGTCCTTCCTAAAGAGGGATCCACCGGCTGGTCTGATACGTGGATGATTTCGGCTAAAGCTGCCCACCCAAATTGCATGTATAAGTGGATGGATTGGATCGCATCACCAACGGCAAATGCGCAAGTTGCTGAATGGTTTGGCGAAGCACCATCTAATGCAAAGGCATGTAACTTCACCGCAGATAAGTCCTTCTGTGCTACTTATCATGCAACTGATGCCGCTTACGCAAAAAATATCTATTACTGGACCACTCCAACTTCAACTTGTTTGGATGGACGCAAGGTGGCCTGTAAAGACTATGCCGCGTGGACCCAAGCCTGGACTGCGATAAAGGGATAACTACTTGATTAGCGGGGGTGGCTGATTCCGCCCCCGCTAATTCTTTAGGAAAACATTGTGAGCATTCAAAGCCCGGAGCGAGTCGCTTCGAAAAATAGGATCTCCACCTGGCTTTATTTGCATCCCCGAAGTCGCTTAGCGATCTTATTGAGTGCACCTATAACCTGGTTGGTGGTTGCTTACTTGGGTTCATTGGCCACCATGATTTTTTCAGCTTTTTGGTCGGTGGACTCTTTCACTGGAAATGTCATTCATAAATTAACGTTGGAAAATTTCCATATCCTTCTAACTCAATCTGTTTATCGAGACATAGCGCTTCGGTCATTGGGTGTGGCTATTTTTGTAACTGTAGTCGATGCGTTTATTGCCATCCCGATTGCTTTCTTCATGGCGAAAGTCTTGACGCCTCGACTTCGAAATTTTGCTGTAGTGATTATCATTTTGCCGTTGTGGGCAAGTTACTTAGTAAAGGCTTATGCCTGGAGAACAATGTTTTCCGACAGTGGCGTTTTAGCCTGGTTCTTTGGCCGGTTTCACATTTCCACCCCCGGTTATGGGCTCTTTGCCACCGCCGTAACCTTGTGTTATTTGTGGCTGCCTTACATGATCTTGCCGATTTATGCCGGACTGGAACGGTTACCGGATTCACTTTTGGAAGCATCCAGCGATTTAGGAGCTAGTGCCGGGAAAACATTTCGTTCCATTATCGTTCCCATGATTTACCCCTCGATTATCGCTGGGTCGCTCTTCACCTTTTCATTAACCCTAGGCGATTACATTGTCGTCAAAATTGTAGGTGGCAAATCCCAACTGATGGCCAACGTTGTTTATGACAATGTTGGAACTGCAGGCAACCTCCCTTTCGCCGCAGCGGCAGCGCTCTTTCCCATTATTGTTATTTTGGGGTATTTGACCTTCGTCCGAAAATCTGGCGCACTGGAGAATTTCTAATGAAAATCTCCACGACGAAAAGGCAGAATTTCTGATGAAAATCTCTAGGCGCGCACAATGGATTTTGGCAGCTCTGACCTGCTTAGTTTTGGGATTCATTTATATCCCGTTGGCAGTTGTTGTCATTAACTCCTTCAATCCTTCCAAGACTTTTTCCTGGCCGCCCTCCTCGTTCTCGACTATCTGGTGGAGCAAGGTATTTGCCAATCCCGAAGTAACAACTTCGCTCTTCACCAGCCTTAAAGCGGGCCTGGGCGCTACGGTCATTTCCGTCCTTTTGGGAACCTGTATTGCCTTTGCGGTATCCCGCTACAACTTTTTTGCAAAGAACACCGTTTCACTTTTGGTAGTTCTGCCAATTGCCCTTCCAGGAATAGTCACCGGTATCGCGCTTAACTCGGCATTTAATACTTTATTACAGCCGTTTGGAATTGGCTTGGGACTGGCTACAGTGATTGTGGGTCATGCAACCTTTTGTATTGTCATCGTATACAACAATTTATTAGCACGATTGCGACGCATAGGCGGAACGCTGGAAGAAGCATCCAGTGATTTAGGGGCCAGTACCTTTCAAACCTTTGCCTATGTCACTTTTCCGATGATCAGGTCGGCCCTAGTTGCCGGGGGATTGTTGGCATTCGCATTGTCGTTCGATGAAATCGTAGTGACGACTTTTACCTCAGGTGCCAGCGTCCAAACCTTGCCTCAGTGGATTTTTAATAATCTCTTCCGACCCAATCAAGCTCCGATTGTCAATGTGGTCGCAACGATTTTGCTTATCGCATTTATGCTTCCAGTCTGGCTCTCTCAGAAACTTTCTGGTGGATCAGCTGCTGGTAGTCGACTTTAATAAATTCGATAAATCACGGCAGAAGTTATTGCCGATGCGATGATCACCAATGGGAAAGGCAGTTTGGCCAGGAGCGCCACTACGGCAACACCCAACCCCGCGGCACGATGATCTATCACGACCTTTGTTTTCTCGGTTAAGCCTTGAACTGTGACCAATCCCGTGAGCAAAACAATGGGAATATAAGTATTTATTCGTTGAATCCGCGGGTGATTAAGCCAGAGCTCTGGAACGCTGTGGCCCAGATATTTAAAGCCAAAGCAAAAAGCAGAAGTGCCGATAACACTGATCCACTGTGCGCTCATTCGTTCCACCCCAAAATGACCGCCAAAATCACGGTACTCATAATCGGAATTCCGGCCGGAGCAATGGGAGTCAGAGCCAATGCCACTACAAGGGCCGAAAGTGCGATGGCCCAGGCTTTTCTATCGCTCAATCGATTCCAGACCAATCCTAAGAAGATCGCCGGTATCGCGGTATCAAGTCCCCAGGCAGCGGGATCGCCCAGAGCACTTGCTCCGAGAGCACCTAAAAGAGTGAAAAGATTCCAAAAAATATAGACCGCTAAGCCGGTGTACCAAAAACCCGTCTTCATCTCTGCCGGAGTTCGTTGAGATAGCGCCACACCGGTCGATTCATCAATAGTTAATTGGGCCCCAAATATTCGCTTGATGCCAGATATCTTGAGAATTTGAGCCATCCGCACGCCATAGAGGCCATTTCGAATTCCCAGCAGGGAAGAAGTTGCGATGGCGCTAATGGCCGAACCGCCCGAGCCCAAAACCCCAATAACCGCGAATTGTGAGGCACCGGAAAAGGTAAGCAGAGAGAGCAAGCAGGCCTGCAAGACCGAGTAATGACTAGCTACGGCTGCGGCGCCAAAAGCGCTTCCAAATGCCCCGACGGTGATTCCAATGCTGAGCGAATCACTTTTAACTGACACGCCGAAAGTATGCCCTAAACCAGTAGGTCACGCTGACAGTAGATAGGGTCAGGATTATGAGCGCGGATGCCAATCAGGTCAATCAGGTCAATCAGGTCAATCAAGATGCAAGCAAAGAAATCGTCTTTAAGGACTACGTCACCGTTGAACTGGTCAAATCCAGCGCCAGCGACTCCGATGTCATCTGGGCAGCCCGAGTATCAACGGCTGGAGAAAATTCTTTGGACGAAGTAGGCACCGATGCCAGCCGTTCCGAAGGGTTGATTAACTACCTTGCCCGAGAGCGACATGGAAGTCCGTTCGAACACACATCCATGACCTTCTTTATTTCCGCTCCTATTTTTGTATTCCGTGAATTTATGCGCCACCGAATCGCTTCCTACAATGAAGAGTCCGGCCGATATCGTGAATTGCGACCAGTTTTTTATATTCCCAGCAAAGAGCGAAAATTAGTACAAGTCGGAAAGCCAGGTTCCTATTCGTTTATTGATGGAACTGATGAACAGTATGAACTTACGGTTCGATTGATCAAGGAAAGTTGCACCTTGGCTTATAAGAATTACCAAGAAATTTTGGATGCTGGCGTAGCTCGCGAAGTAGCTCGCGCGGTTCTTCCCGTTACTCTCTATTCATCGATGTATGTGACTATGAATGCTCGCGCCCTCATGAACTTTCTCTCCCTTCGGACATCTCGCGAAGGCTCGCATTTCCCCAGTTATCCGCAGCGAGAAATTGAAATGGTCGCCGAGAAAATGGAAGCGATTTTTGAGGAATTAATGCCTATTACCTACGGAGCATTCCAAAAATCGGGTCGAATTGCGCCGTAATTCAATACTTTTCAGGTGAATAGTTAGGTAACACCCCCGCCGCCCACGATAGACTGATGCTATGCATATTGAACCGCCCTTTGGACGTCTGATCACCGCAATGGTGACTCCGTTCAATCAGGATGGTGCTATCGATTGGGATGGCGTTGCGAAGTTGGCCTTGCATTTAGTTGCTCATGGCCATGATGCAATTGCCGTCAATGGAACTACCGGCGAAGCCCCAACCACTAAATCATCAGAAAAATTAGAAATCATTCGAGTCGTGAAGGACGCTGTTCCTTCCCACATCAAAGTTCTCACCGGCGCAGGTGATAACGAAACTGCCTACACGGTAGAGCAGGCCAAGCGCTCTCAAGCTGCTGGAGCCGATGGTTTGCTGATCGTGACTCCGTACTACAACAAACCGCCGCAAGCCGGAATCGAAGCCCATTTTCGCGCCGTCGCCGCCGCTACGGATTTGCCAATAATGATGTATGACATACCTGGTCGCACAGGTGTTGAAATAGAGCAAGACACTATTTGCCGCCTGGCCGAAGTTCCCAATATCGTCGCGTTAAAAGATGCCAAAGGAAATCCGGCTTCCACTTCTTGGGTTATTAAGCGAACTGGCTTGCCGGTCTACTCCGGTGATGACATCTTGAATCTGGCACTTCTCTCTTTTGGCGCCGTTGGCTTCGTCTCTGTATGTGGCCACACCGTGGGCGCAGATCTTCGACTGATGCTGGATGCTTGGTTTGCTGGCAATGCCGAACGCGCGCTAGAAATTCATCAAAAATTATTGCCGGTATTCACCGGAACCTTCCGCACCCAAGGTGCCATTTTGACTAAGGCTGCAATGAACATGATGGGACTTCCTGGCGGATACACCAGGTTGCCACTTGTCGATGCAACCGAAGCACAAATTGCACAATTGCGAGAGGACCTTCAACAAGGCGGAGTCAACGTTAAATAATGAATCATCCCCATCCAGATTTACCCTATCCAGCACGACTTGCTCCAAAAACTTTACGAATAGTTGCATTAGGTGGTCTTGGCGAAATTGGCCGAAACATGACCGTCTTCGAGTACGAGGGTCAACTTCTGATAGTTGACTGCGGCGTTCTCTTCCCAGAAGAGAGCCAGCCCGGAATTGATTTAATTCTTCCCGATTTTTCTTACATCAGAGAACGGCTGCAGGACATTGTGGCTGTGGTTCTCACTCACGGGCACGAAGATCATATTGGTGCGGTTCCTTACCTACTTCGTGAGCGTTCTGATATTCCGATTATTGGTTCGAAATTGACTTTGGCTTTCACGGAAGCAAAATTAAAAGAGCGCAGAATCACCGCGCCTACCGTTGAAGTAAAAGCAGGAATGATCTCTACATTCGGACCTTTCGAGCTGGAATTTATTGCAGTTAATCACTCCATCCCAGATGCGCTAGCAATCGCTATTAAAACCCCTGCTGGCGTTGTTCTGGCGACTGGTGATTTCAAAATGGATCAACTGCCGCTTGATGGTCGCATCACTGATTTACCAACCTTTGCCAGACTAGGCGCGGAAGGCGTTGATCTTTTTATGGTGGACTCCACGAACGCGGACGTTCCTGGTTTTACAACGGGGGAGCGAGAAATTTCTCCAGTTCTGGACCGAGTCATTCGCTCCACCGATCGCAGAGTTATTGTTGCTTCTTTCGCTTCACACGTTCACCGAATTCAGCAGGTTATGGATGTGGCCCAAGCGCATGGTCGTAAAGTTGCCCTAGTCGGCCGAAGCATGGTTCGGAATATGAAATTAGCGCAGGACCTTGCTTACTTAACGGTCCCTGAAGGATTAATTGTTGATGCTAAAAATATCGAAGATTATGGCGATCAGGTTGTTTTGATTTGCACTGGTTCACAAGGCGAGCCTTTGGCAGCGCTCTCACGTATGGCTAATGGTGATCATCAAATCAAAGTAGGAAAGGGCGATACCGTCATTCTTGCTTCGTCGTTGATTCCCGGAAATGAAAATCCGGTTTTTCGAGTAATCAATGAATTAACGCGTTTTGGTGCAAATGTTGTACATAAAGGTAATGCCATGGTTCACGTTTCCGGACATGCCGCCGCCGGTGAATTGCTCTATTGCTACAACATTGTGAAACCAAAAAATGTAATGCCTATCCATGGTGAGTGGCGACATCTTCGTGCTAACGCCGAACTAGCCATCAAAACTGGCGTTCCACGGTCAAATACAATTGTTGTAGATAATGGGATTGTTATTGATATGGCAGATGGCTACGCCGATATTGCTGGCGCAGTTCCGTGCGGATTTGTTTATGTGGATGGATATAGCATCGGGGAAATAACCGAAAGTTCCTTAAAAGATCGACGTATATTGGGCGAAGAAGGATTTATCTCGGTTGTGGTTGTCATTGATTCACAAAGCGGAAAAATCGTTGCCGGTCCAGATATCCATGCTCGTGGATTTACTGAAGACACTGGGTTATTCGACGAAGTCAAAGGCATGATTGAAAAAGCCCTGGCCACTGCGGTTGCCGGTGGAATTAATGGGACGCATCAGCTCTCCCAAGTAGTTCGACGCACCGTGGGAAGTTGGGTCGGCGAAGAACATCGTCGAAAGCCAATGATCGTCCCTGTCGTGATTGAGGTATGAGGCCACCACCTCCAGGTAGGTCTCTTCTGCTTCGCCCCAGGACCTCGGCGCGCCAACGCCACGCTGACTCTGCATTTCTTTAGGCTTAGGACACCATGGCAACTCATCGAAAAGGCTCGAAATCAAGGAAGAAATCTTCATCTGGAGCTTCCTATTTTGGGCGCGCCGTAGCGGCCACCTGGCGTTTCTTTGCCAAGGCAGTTGGCGCCAGCATTAGATTTGTTTTTCGGGGAGCCAAAGACCTAGATCCTGCCCACCAGCGCGACGGCTTTGCCTTTCTCATCTTCATTTTGGCGCTCATCAGCGCAGCCGGAGTCTGGTTCCACTTAAATAATCTGGTCGGTCG
>JBAXSZ010000018.1:0-28673 GCA_037130455.1 Actinomycetes bacterium
AAAGATCGCGATAAGTGGGGGATGAGCGGTCAATCTTTTCTAGGGTTGGACCAGCGATTTTTACACTCATTGCGTTACCTCATTTGGATGTGCGACCGTTGAAACGTTATTAAGAAGTTCTTTCCAAGCTTTTTCAAATTTACCAACACCATCACTTTCTAGATGCCTGACAACATACTCAAAATCAATTCCAGCCAGGGCTAGATCTTTAAGCACTTCGCGGGCCTGATCAAAATTGGCGGTGATGGTATCTCCGCGCACAATTCCATTAGCGCGTAGCTCGTTTAAAGTATTTTCTGGCATTGTGTTCACACAATTGTCGGCGACGAGTTCCACGACATATTTGGTGCTGACATACGATTTATCTTTTACTCCGGTGGATGCCCACAGGGGTCGTTGGAAATTAGCGCCAGCGCTGGCCAATTTGTTCCAACGAGCACTTGAAGTGAGGTGCAAAAAGGCTTCATAGGCTAGATGAGCGTTTGCAATGGCAGCTTTCCCGCGCAACGCAGAAGTTGGAGATGAAGCATCCAATCGCTCATCCACTAAAGAATCAATCCGGCTAATGAAAAAAGATGCAACTGAATGAATCTGATTAATGGGAAGTTGGTTGATTACTCTGCGTTCTAGTCCGCGGAGGTAGGAATCCATCACCATGCGATATCGCTCAACGGAGAAGATCAAAGTTACGTTAACACTTATACCCTGTGCAGTGAGTTCTTCGATTGCGGGAAGTCCCTCCATGGTGGCCGGCACTTTGATCAGCAAATTAGGGCGCTTGACTACGGACCAGAGGTACTTACCTCGGGAAACGGTAGCTGAGGTGTCGTATGCCAGCTCTGGATCTACTTCGATACTGACTCGACCATCTACGCCATTACTGGAGACGAAAGTCGGAGCAAATAGATCGCAAGCATTTCGTACATCATCGGTGGTGAGTTGAGTGACAATTTCGATAGTGGAATAACCTTTCGAAGCCATATCGAGAATGTCCGCCTGATACAGCGTGGACTTGGCGATGGCAGCAGAAAAAATACTGGGATTGGTTGTTACTCCAACAACGTGAGAATCAGAAATTAACGTCTCCAAGGATCCATCGTGTAGTCGATCTCGAGAAAGATCATCCAGCCAAATGGAAACTCCAGCATCAGAAATCTCTTGCAAAGTATTTTGTGACATATCAGTAGTCATTATTTCTCCTCGCTCCAGAATTGTTACTTAGTGGATTTATCAAGGGATCGGATCGCGGCTTGCGCTACGTTCTCAGCGGTAAATCCATACTTGGCAAAAAGGGTATTTGCACTCGCAGATGCACCAAAGTGATTGAGCGAGATGATCTCACCGGCATCGCCCACATATTCGCGCCAACCTTGAGCAACGCCAGCTTCAATGCTGACGCGAGCCCTTACTGAACTTGGCAAAACTGATTCTTGGTACTGCGCATCCATTTCTTCAAACCATTCCAGGCACGGAGCGCTGACAACTCGAACTGCGATTCCTTGTGATTGGAGTAGCTGACTTGCAGCAACCGCAACGGAAACTTCCGATCCTGTGGCGATCAGAATTACTGAAGGACTGGTCGAAGAATCGTGCAGCACATATGCACCTTTTGCTGCGCCTTGCGCCGATGAATAAATCGTGCGATCCCAGGTGGGTAAATTCTGGCGAGAGAGCGCCAAACCAACCGGCTTTCTTCGAGTAATGATTTCACGCCACACAATTGCGGTTTCATTGGCATCCGCAGGTCGGACTACTGCAAGATTGGGGATTGCGCGTAACGCGGCGATATGTTCAATCGGTTGGTGGGTCGGACCATCTTCGCCTAAGCCAATGGAGTCATGGCTCCATACAAAAGTAACTGGAAGATTCATTAACGCTGCCAGCCGAACTGATCCACGCATATAGTCACTGAAGACTAAGAAGGTGCCACCGAAAGGTTTGGTCAACCCATGCAGAGCGACGCCATTTAATATTGCCCCCATCGCATGCTCTCGAATTCCAAAATGGATAATTCGTCCGTATGGACTTGCATCCTCAAAAGGAGCGGTCAACGGAAGAAAAGAGCGCCCACCCTCGATGGTGGTGTTATTGCTTTCAGCTAGATCGGCAGAACCACCCCAAAACTCTGGAAGGACTGAGGCGATGCCGTTTATAACTTTGCCAGATGCTGCTCGCGTAGCGATATCTTTGCCAGCTTCAAAGGTTGGGATTGAATCAACCCAATTTTCCGGCAAAGTTCGATTTTGAAGTCTGGCTAGTAATTGGGCCCGATCTGGATGTGCCAACTGCCACACTGCAAATTCCTTAAGCCATGTCGCGTGAAGTTCGGCACCTCGAGCTTGAACGGATCGGGTGTGGGCCAATACTTCATCTGATATGAAAAATGATTGTTTCGGATCTAATCCCAAAGCAACTTTTGTTTGGGCAATTTCATCAGCGCCCAAGGCCGAACCATGAGATTTGGAGGTTCCTTGGGCGTGGGGAGCGGGCCAGGCAATAACGGTCTTTAACCGAATCAGAGTTGGCATTCGGGATTCAGTCTCCGCTTCCACCATTGCCCGCTCTAGTAAATCACGGTCAACATTTCCATCAACCATGGCCGCAACTTCGATGACATGCCATCCATAGGCTCGGTAACGTGCACTGACATCTTCAGTGAATGCTCGGTGAGTATCGCCTTCGATGGAGATTCGATTGTCGTCATAAATAACTTTGAGATTGCCCAGAGCCTGAACTCCAGCTAAGGAAGAAGCCTCAGCACTAACACCTTCTTGAAGATCGCCATCGGAACAGATAACCCATATGTTGTGATCGAAAAGTTGGGTCTCAGATTCTGGATCGAACAATCCCTTCTCATAACGACTTGCCATAGCCATCCCAACGGCGCTTGCAATACCTGACCCCAATGGTCCTGTGGTTATTTCAACGCCACTGGTGTGACCGAATTCTGGGTGACCAGGAGTCAAGGACCCTTCGGTACGGAATTCTTCCAGGTCTTTCATCTCTAGCCCATAGCCAGACAAAAAGAGTTGAATGTACAAAGTCAGTGAAGAATGCCCGCACGAGAGCACAAAACGGTCGCGTCCCAACCAATGTGGATCTTGTGGATCGTGACGCAAGAACCGTTGAAAGAGTGTGTAAGCAACGGGGGAGAGCGACATAGCAGTACCGGGATGGCCATTGCCAACTTTTTGTACTGCGTCCATGGCTAATGCTCGGCCGACAATTACAGCTTGATCATCAAGGGCGCTCCATTGGTCACGATTCATTTAGATTAATTTCTCATTTCTTTGCTAGAGATTTCATTACATACACGTTCCACATCGAACACCACACTAGGGCAGAACCAAGCAAGTGAGTTCCTACGATCAGCTCGGGTAAACCCGTGAAATATTGGATGTAGCCAATTCCTCCTTGCGCAATACATACAAGGAAAAAGATCTTTACCGCTTTGGCAAAAATCGGTTTTGATTGACTGCTTGGGGAAATTCGGAGAATCAAAAGAAGTCCAAAGGTGAGTGAGAGTAATGCGATAACTGAATCGGCATGAATCCACGAAACGGTTCGCGGATCAAAGCCAAATCGGCGGGCTTGAATATCGCCAGCGTGTGGTCCGCTGCCAGTGACGACAGTTCCCAAGGCAATCACGATTAAGGTGAGAAAGAGTAGGACTTTCGTCATGACAGTTTCAGTCTCGGATAACTCAACGGCAGGTTTATTAAGCATTCGTTGGCGCAGCGATATGGCCCCGGCGATCAGTGCGATCGTTAAGAGAAAATGTCCGGCTACTGGAATCGGGTTGAGATGCGTAAGTACGGTGATTCCGCCGAGGACGCCCTGACCTAGAATTCCGGCCAACTGGAAAATTGCTAGTAATCGCACCCGACGTTTATCGAACCGATGGACACTGGCCCGAATGGTCATGATGACTGCAGCTATTGCAACAAAAAAGAGGACGAAGGTTAAGAGTCGGTTTCCAAATTCAATCCAGGCGTGAAGTTGTCCTTGGGCTTGATGGGCAATCGGCTTAAATGAGCCTTTGGTGCATTGGGGCCACGTTGGGCAACCCAGTCCAGAGCCGGTCAAGCGAACCGCCCCACCGGTGACGATCAAACCAGATTGCAAAATCACTAAAATTGTCAGAATTACAGGCATCAAGGGCACAGTTCTAAGCCTAAGGGTTTGTCAGCCCGATTCGGCGCTCGCCTCTCTCAATTGGCATCTTGGACCGAATTACGCAACACTTATGTTGTGAAAAACAATGAGCCAGATCGGACTCGAGATCAAGTCGCTCGGACCATTCTGGAACATGGGCCTGCTACCGCGGTCGATTTAGCTCTCAAACTGGCGATTACACCCGCAGGTATTCGTCGTCACCTGGATTCCTTGATCGCCGAAGGAGTTTTAACGGCTCGGGAAGCCCATCAAAGTAGCTCGAATCTTCGAGGTCGTGGTCGCCCGGCCAAGGTCTTCGTCATGACCGATATCGGGCGCGAAAAATTTGAACATTCCTATGATGATTTAGCAGTCTCGGCTTTGAAATATATGGCAAGTAAAGCGGGAGCCAACTTAGTAGAGGATTTTGCGCGCTCGCGGGCCGAGGATATTGAACGCCGCGCCGGATCAGTAATCGATCCAACCCAAAGTTTGCCAGAACGTGCCCAATCGTTAGCCACCTTTCTCTCGGAAGAAGGCTTTGCGGCCAATGCGCATTCCAGAGGAAGCGGCGAGGAGATTTGTCAGAATCATTGCCCGATTGCCCATGTAGCGTCAGAGTTTCCCGAATTGTGTGAAGCAGAAACTGAGGCGCTTTCGCGTTTAATGGGGACGCATGTACAACGGTTGGCAACGATCGCTCACGGCGATGGCGTCTGTACCACCTTCATTCCACAGATAAATAAGAGCACGCAAAAGATAGATCGATCCCTGGTCACTAGCGGTACTACAGGAAAGGCGCAGCAATGAGTGAAACCACTTTGCATCCGGAATTAGAGGGCATTGGAACTTATGAATACGGCTGGTCAGATAGTGATGCCGCAGGCACCAATTCCCGTCGCGGTCTGAACGAAGAAGTGGTTCGCGATATTTCCGCAAAGAAGAGTGAACCGCAGTGGATGCTTGATCTTCGCCTTAAAGGTCTCAACCTGTTCGACAAGAAACCAATGCCTACTTGGGGTTCAGACCTCACTGGAATTTTCTTTGACACCATTAAGTACTTCGTTCGTTCAACTGAGAAACAGGCGACTTCTTGGGAAGACCTTCCAGAAGATATTAAGAATACATATGACCGTTTGGGAATTCCGGATGCCGAAAGAAATCGATTAGTTGCCGGTGTAGCAGCTCAGTACGAATCTGAAGTGGTTTACCACTCAATTCGAGAAGACTTAGAAAAACAAGGCGTGATCTTTGTAGATACCGATACTGGTCTGCGTGAACACGAAGATCTTTTCAAGGAATACTTTGGAACCGTTATTCCAGTGGGCGACAATAAGTTTGCAGCCCTGAACACCTCAGTCTGGTCCGGTGGCTCCTTCATCTATGTTCCTAAAGGCGTCCACGTGGATATTCCACTTCAGGCCTATTTCCGCATCAATACCGAAAATATGGGTCAATTTGAACGAACACTCATCATCGCGGATGAGGATTCTTATATTCATTATGTTGAAGGATGTACCGCGCCCATCTACAGCTCCGATTCACTCCACTCGGCAGTCGTGGAAATCATCATTAAGAAGAATGCTCGAGTTCGGTACACAACGATTCAAAATTGGTCCAATAACGTTTATAACTTGGTTACCAAAAGAGCAACGTGCGCCGAAGGTGCCACTATGGAATGGATCGATGGAAATATCGGATCTAAGGTGACCATGAAATATCCAGCGGTCTTCCTCATGGGTCCACACTCAAAGGGTGAAACGCTTTCCATTGCATTCGCCGGAGAAGGCCAACATCAAGATGCCGGCGCGAAAATGGTTCACGCTGCTCCCTATACATCTTCGACCATTATTTCTAAATCTGTTGCCAGAGGCGGCGGACGTACTTCATACCGAGGTTTGGTTCAGGTACAAGAAGGTGCCCATCATTCAAAATCCACGGTCAAGTGCGATGCCTTGCTCGTTGACACTATTTCTCGTTCCGACACTTATCCCTATGTAGATATTCGGGAAGACGATGTTTCCATGGGCCACGAGGCAACTGTGTCAAAAATCAGTGATGATCAACTCTTTTATCTCATGTCCCGTGGACTATCAGAAGATGAAGCCATGGCCATGATTGTTCGAGGCTTCATTGAGCCTATCGCCCGAGAATTACCAATGGAATATGCACTGGAATTGAACCGACTTATTGAAATGCAAATGGAAGGCGCTGTTGGTTGATGTCGACACTTACTACAAACTATTTAACTCCAACCGGTCGGGAAGAAGACTGGAGATTTACGCCTCTGTCTCGCTTGGCCGGCTTGCACGATTCAGCAATTGAAATTGGCGAAGGAATTGCCTTCGATCTTCCCATTTTACCTGCTGGAGTTTCCTTTGAAGTATTGGACCGATCATTGGTTACTGCCAGTTCTGAAACTAAGGATTTGGTGATTTCCAGGGTCCGCGAAACCGTTACTCACATCGGAACAGTGAAAATTGCCGCCAACAGCGAAATCGCAGATCCAATTTATTTGAATCGAAAAGCGTCAAGTGGCAAGCCCCTCTTCTCTAGAACCATTATTACCGCTGGCGCCAATTCGCATGCGACTGTTGTCGTCGAAAATAACGGAATCGAAATCTTGGGAGAAGAAATCGAAATCATCTTGGAGCCAGGTTCCAATTTAACTTTCATTTCCTTGCAAGAGTGGGATGCCCAATCAGTACATGTTGGTCGCCACCATGCAATTATCGGGAAAGATGCTTCCTTTAAGTCCTTCGTGGTAACTATCGGGGGATCTGTGGTCCGCCTCTTGCCTACTGTTGAATATTCCGGAGAACGTTCTAGCGCAGAACTTAACGGGGTGTACTTCGCTACCGCAGGTCAGCATTTAGAGCATCGAATTCACGTCGATCACAACATTCCCAACGCCAAATCCCGAGTCAACTACAAAGGCGCGCTCTCTGGAAACAATGCCAGGACTGTATGGATTGGCGATGTTTATATCCATGCGGCCGCCGAAGGTACGGATACCTACGAGTTAAATCGCAATCTTCTTCTTTCTGATGGAGCCCGAGCAGATTCAGTACCCAACCTGGAAATTGAAACTGGCGAGATCGTAGGCGCTGGTCACGCAAGCACAACCGGCCGATTTGATGATGAGCAATTGTTCTATTTGCAATCTCGAGGAATTTCAGCAGATATTGCCCGACGTTTGGTTATCCGAGGATTCTTTTCGGACATCATCGGGAGAATTGGAATTCCAGCAATTGAAGAGCGAGTCATGAACCGTATTGATACCGAGCTCGAGAGCGTGGGTGTCTAAGTGATGCAGCTTGATTATGCCGCACTTTCAGAGGGAAAACCGTTGAAGGTTGCTGTCGATGGCGTAGCAGTTTGTGTAGTTCGAGTGGGGAATGAGGTATTTGCAATCGACGATACTTGTTCTCATTCAGATGCTTCGCTTTCTGAAGGCGATGTTTCAGGTTTCAAGATTGAGTGCTGGCTACACGGTGCTGAATTCGATCTACGGACTGGCGAAGCATTAACGCCACCTGCGACTTCAGCAGTTGCAAAATACGACGTTACCAATGATGGAACCCTAGTCACTATTCATGCCGCCGCGGCCAAATAATAAATTTATATACGGAGAATCTTAAGGAGATACAAATGAGCACACTCGAAATTAAGAACCTACAGGTTAGCGTTGCGACGGAAACTGGATTTACCGAGATCTTGCGCGGAGTCGATCTGACTATCAACTCCGGGGAAACCCACGCGATCATGGGACCTAATGGTTCTGGAAAATCCACTTTGGCATACTCGATCGCCGGACATCCAAAGTACACAATCACCGGAGGTTCGGTGACCCTAGATGGGGCGGATGTTCTGGCAATGACTGTTGATGAGCGCGCCAAAGCTGGTCTCTTTCTTGCCATGCAATATCCAGTCGAGGTTCCTGGGGTATCGGTTACAAACTTCCTCCGCACCGCAGTAACTGCAATCCGGGGCGAGGCGCCAAAAGTGCGTACGTGGGTTGGCGAAGTTAAGACCGCTATGGCGGCACTTCACATGGACAATTCATTCGCTGAGCGAAATCTCAACGAAGGATTTTCTGGTGGCGAGAAGAAGCGTCATGAAATCCTGCAACTTGAATTGCTTCGACCAAAATTTGCAATTTTGGATGAGACCGATTCGGGGTTGGATGTAGATGCACTTCGCATTGTTTCCGAAGGCGTCAATAGAGTGGCCGAAAATACTGACTTGGGAATTTTGCTCATTACTCACTACACCCGAATTTTGCGTTACATCAAACCAGATTTCGTTCATGTTTTTGCCGGTGGACGGATTGTTGAAGAGGGCGGGCCTGAATTAGCAGATAAGCTTGAAGAGAAAGGTTATGCCGAGTACATCTCAGCATAATTTCCATGACCAACTCTGTTTTTGATCCTGTCGCGCTGCGATCCGACTTTCCGATTTTTCAGCGGACGGTTCGTGGTGGGGCAAGATTGGTCTTCCTAGATAGCGGAGCAACTAGCCAAAAACCCAGGAGCGTTCTAGATGCCGAACGAAATTTTTATGAATATCATAACGCGGCGGTAAATCGTGGTTCCTATTTATTGGCAGAAGAAGCAACGGAGGCCTATGAAAGTGCACGCCAAAGCGTTGCCAATTTCCTTAATGGAAAATTCGAAGAAGTTATCTTCACGAAGAGCGCCACGGAGTCTTTGAATTTATTGGCCTACTCCTTCGGTAATTCACAGTCGTCATCGAAATTTTCATTAAAGCCAGGTGATGGCATTGTTGTTAGTGAAATCGAGCACCATGCAAATCTGATTCCTTGGCAACAATTAGCAAAGCGAACCGGTTCCGAACTTTCCTGGTTTTCGGTTACCCCGGAAGGGCGGTTGGATCTATCCAACATCGATCAAGTCATCACACCGAAAACCAAAATCGTTGCAATCACCCATCAATCAAATGTTCTGGGAACCATCATTCCACTTGCCGAAATTGTGAAGCGCGCGCACGACGTTGGGGCACTTGTGGTCCTAGATGCCTGCCAATCAGTGCCTCATTCTTCTATCGATGTGGCGGCGTTAGATATAGATTTTCTAGCTTTTTCCGGGCATAAGGCGCTCGGGCCAACTGGAATCGGCGTTCTTTGGGGGCGTTCCGAACTACTTTCAGAGATGGAGCCTTTCCTAACAGGCGGTTCGATGATCGAGTCTGTAACCATGACTGACGCGACCTGGGCTCCCATCCCGCGCCGTTTTGAGGCCGGAGTTCCCAATATGGCGCAAGCTGTTGGTTTACAAGCAGCGCTGAAATATTTAACTGATGTCGGAATGGATCGGGTCCATAATCACGAGCTCAATTTAACTTCTAGTGCGCTCTCTCAAATTTCAGAAATTTCGGGGGTTAAGGTTGTTGGACCTTTGGATATGGAAGACAGAGGCGGAGTTATTTCTTTTACGGTCGAAGGAGTTCATCCGCACGATGTGGGTCAAGTTTTGGATTCCTACGGAATTGCGGTTCGAACTGGACACCATTGCGCCTGGCCTCTCATGAGAAAGATGAATGTCGTAGGTACCACCCGCGCCTCTTTCTATCTCTACAACACCCAAGATGATGTGGTTGCCCTCGTTGATGGCATTCGTTCAGTTCAGAAATATTTTGGGGTTTAGCCATGGATCTAGATTCCTTATATCAAGAAGTAATTTTGGATCACTATAAGCATCCGCTCCACAAAGGTCTTTCCGAACCTAAGACTATGCAAGTTCACCATGTTAATCCTAGTTGTGGCGATGAAATCACTTTGAATTTACTCCTAGAAGCAAATACGGTGACCAACATTTCATGGGATGGTGTTGGTTGTTCAATTTCCCAAGCGAGCACCTCGATCATGTCTGATCTATTAATTGGGAAAAGCATCCCAGAGGCTTTTCCGGTACTTGATGAATTTTCTGCCCTGATGCAGAGCAAGGGCAACAGCAAGGGTAATGAAGAAGTTTTGGAAGATGCAGTGGCGCTTGCTGGGGTTTCCAAATTTCCGGCTCGAATCAAATGTGCATTGTTGGGATGGATGGCCTTCAAGGATGCCGCATCCCAAGGTATGAGCGATGAAGCAAGTAACAAACAAGGAGAAGAGAATGGCTGAAAATCAGGCAACGCTAGATGATGTGACCGAAGCGATGAAGGATGTGATTGATCCAGAACTTGGGATCAATGTCATTGATCTGGGGCTTGTCTACGACATGCGCATCGACGATGCCAATATTGCCATTTTAGATATGACTTTGACCTCGGCGGCATGTCCGCTGCAAGATGTTATTGAAGACCAAACGCGTCAAGTGCTGCAAGACCTCACTAGCGATGTCAAAATCAATTGGGTGTGGATGCCACCTTGGGGTCCAAATCGAATCAGCGACGATGGGCGGGAACAACTGCGCGCCATCGGATTTACTGTTTAATACCATGCACGGTTAAGTTCTAGACATGTCAATGCATTCAAACCGGACGGCCCTTCGAACTTTCACGAGCGATCAATCGGTGAAAAATCAAAAGTTGAAGGCCGGCACGTTTAAGAGGATTGTTGGTTTTGCCAAACCCTACAAGGTTGCCTTGGCCATTTTTCTCTTCACGGTGATCATTGACGCATTGCTAGTCGTTGCATCTCCACTGATCTTGCGCAAATTGATCGACGAAGGCGTTATTCCGAAGAACGGGTCGGTGGTCACGAAGTTCGCCCTGATCGTCGGCGCCTTAGCGATTTTAGATGCACTTTTTAGTATGGCTGGTCGCTGGTTCTCAAGCCGAATTGGCGAAGGGCTAATTTACGATTTGCGATCGCAGGTTTTTGAACACGTTCAGAAACAATCGATCGCTTTCTTTACCCGAACTCAAACAGGAGCACTTATCTCCCGGTTAAATTCCGACGTTATAGGCGCGCAACAAGCTTTTACCGCCACACTCTCAGGTGTAGTTAGTAACGTCTTAAGTCTTATTTTGGTTGTCGCAGCTATGGCTACCTTGTCTTGGCAGATCACTGTTGTCGCTCTTATTTTATTACCTGCATTTCTTATTCCTACAAAATGGATCGGCAAGAAACTTCAGGCTTACACTAGAGCTTCGTACAATCTCAATGCTGAAATGTCGGCGACAATGACGGAGCGATTCAACGTATCCGGCGCTTTGCTGGTTTCGCTCTATGGCGATCCTAAGAAAGAGAAAGATACTTTCCGAGCTAGAGCCAGAAAAGTTGCGGACATCGGAATTCAGATTGCCATGCTAAATCGAGTTTTCTTTATTGCGTTGACATCCGTTGCCGCCGTAGCCACCGCTTTCGCCTATGGAATTGGCGGGCATTTGGCTATCCAAGGCACGATAACGGTGGGAACGCTCTTGGCGATCACCGCGCTTCTTGGGCGTTTATATGGTCCATTGACGGCTCTTTCGAATGTTCGTGTTGATGTGATGTCAGCCCTGGTCTCCTTTGAGAGAGTTTTCGAAGTTCTGGACTTGGAACCGATGGTTAAGGATTCAGCTACGGCGATTTCGCTCAATAGCCCGACTCCAGAAATCGAATTTAGGAATGTCCGGTTTGCTTATCCAACGGCAGAACAAATTTCCTTGGCTTCCCTGGAAATGGTTGCCAAGCCTGAAGTTGTTGATTCGGGAGAGGTTCTCAAAGGAATCTCCTTTACCGCAAGACCTGGAACGCTCACTGCGATAGTCGGACCTTCCGGCGCCGGCAAAAGTACGATCTCTGGATTAGTCCCACGACTTTATGACATTACCGGTGGCGCAATACTTATAGCTGGTCATGACATTAGAGATGTGACCGTGAGTTCGTTGCGCCATCACATCGGAGTAGTCACGCAAGATTCGCATATGTTTCATGACAGCATTGCCAATAACCTTCGATACGCAAAGCCTGATGTGACTGAAAAGGAAATGGAATCTGCCTGCAGAGCTGCACAAATTTGGGATTTTGTATCTCACTTACCCAATGGATTCGACACCATTGTAGGAGAGCGTGGTCATCGACTATCGGGTGGAGAAAAGCAGCGTTTGGCAATTGCGCGTTTACTTTTGAAGGCTCCAAGTATTGTGATTTTGGATGAGGCGACAGCCCATCTAGATTCTGAAAATGAAGCACAAGTTCAAGAAGCTCTCAAAAGTGCTTTGGTGGGCAGAACAAGTATTGTCATCGCGCATCGGTTATCTACGATTCAAAATGCTGACCAAATTTTGGTCTTGGAAAACGGCGTCATCGTCGAATCTGGAAGACACGATGAATTAGTGAATAACAAGGGGCTGTATTTCGATCTTTACCAACGGCAATCATTGGGTTTCGCGGAATAAGAGATACCGTCCAATCACAATTAACGTGGCGAATGCCAACCACTGCAGCGCGTAAGCGAAATGCGGACCGTTATTTAATTCCGGAAGAGTAATTTGTGTCAGTGGGCTGACGTTCTTCGCTGAACTGGTGATCAAATCGACATAGTACGGAGCAGCAAGCACCCCCTGGGTGTTAGCTAAATTAGTCATCTCTTTCTTTGTGCCAGGTATGGCAAAGAGTGAACCTTCGATTTGCCGGCTGATATTGTCGGAACGAATTCTCGTCGTAATAGTCATTGCCTCGATGGGCAAGTTCGGAATAGTAGGCGGCGTGCTGGCGGATGCACCGGCAGCAACCCAACCACGGTCCACCCAATAATTAGAGCCACTCACTGAACGAAAGATTGTCAATACTTCATAACCGTAACGACCTTCTGAATATCTATTGCGGAGCAGCAAAAGATGCTTCTGATCGAATTCCCCAGCAATGCGCAAAAGTCGCCACTGATCGGCGATGGGATCGATCGTGAGCGTCGGGCTCTCCACCAGAGTAGAAAGTTTTTGATTGACCGAAATAATAGAATTTTGATGAGATCTCACTTCGCCTCGATTCCACTGCCACTGGGCTGCTACCAGGCATAAGCCAATTAAAAGCAGGGCCACCAAGGTTTGGGCCAGAGCCTTGGCGGAGAAGAGGCGTCTTAACAATTCAGCGCTCCGATAGGGCGCAACGATCTATTCGAGACTTTTTGCATCTTTATTAAATATTGCCATGGACCGAGGGGCGCTTTCCCGGCCAGCATTTGCCACCACCACCGCCACATAAGGAAGAACAACCGCCCCAAAAAGGGCAATCCATCGGTAAGGATTGGCCAGTACCACTGCCAGAATAAAACATGCGGTGCGAAGCATCATGGAGATGAAGTAGCGCCGAATCCGCTGCGATTGATCAGTGGTCAGACTCTCTTGTGCATTGGTTATCGATATTGCATCTGGGCTAGAAGTGCTGGAAATTGCCGAAGCTGACGCTAGTTTTCGAAACATGAGTGGAAGCCTATTCAACTTTCAAGTGATTCGCCCGGGATAGGTGTGTCACGCACTTCAGGTACGGGCGAGTAACAGGTAGGTTCACACCCTATGAACCTTTCTGAATCGGAGAAATCGGCCACAAACCCAACAGCCCGGGTGGTCCTCGTTACTGGCGGAAATCGTGGCATTGGACTGGCTATCGCCTCCAGATTCAAGGCACAGGGAGACACGGTTCTAGTTACGTACCGCTCTGGGGAAATTCCCGCTGGATTGCATGGAATTGTGATGGATGTATCCGATAACGAGAGTGTCGAAGCGGCTTTTAAGGAGATTGAAGCGAATTTTGGAACGGTGGATGTGCTTGTAGCAAATGCGGGAATTACCCGCGATGGTTTGGTTATGCGCATGAGCGATGCTGATTTTCTAGATGTGGTTCAAACCAATCTCGTTGGCGCCTTCCGATGCGCAAAGTTAGTAACCAGGGGAATGCTCAAGAAGCGCTCTGGAAGGATTATTTTTGTTGGCTCGGTTGTTGGGATGCTGGGTTCGGCCGGACAAGTGAACTATGCCGCTACAAAGAGCGGATTAATCGGAATGGCACGATCCTTTGCTCGAGAGTTGGGCAGCCGAGGAATTACCGCCAATGTCGTCGCACCGGGGTTTGTCGATACGGATATGACTGCCGTTTTGGATGAGGCTCGGCGGAAGGAAATTGTGGACGCTGTGCCGTTAGCGCGATTTTGCACTCCCGATGAAGTAGCTGGCGTTGTAGTTTTTCTCGCTTCGCAAGATGCGGGGTATATAAGCGGGGCAGTAATTCCAATTGATGGTGGCTTAGGAATGGGACATTGAGATGACACTTCTACAAGGCAAAAATATTTTGGTCACGGGAGT
Organism: Actinomycetes bacterium; assembly: GCA_037130455.1. Classification (GTDB taxonomy): domain Bacteria; phylum Actinomycetota; class Actinomycetes; order Nanopelagicales; family Nanopelagicaceae; genus CAIMZW01. The sequence continues at coordinate 14,404 of JBAXSZ010000018.1, forward strand.
CCTGACCGATTCTTCGATCGCTTTTCATATTGCCCGACTCGCCCAAGAGCAAGGAGCCAATGTCGTTCTCACTGGTTTTGGCCGCGCGTTGAGCCTGACCACCCGAATTGCCGCTCGGCTTCCTATTCTTCCGCCGATCGTCGAATTAGATGTGACTAATACTGATGATTTGGCCGCACTCGCCGATCGAGTCCAACAGCACCTGCCTCATTTGGATGGCGTGGTTCACTCCATTGGTTTCGCTCCAGAGAGCGCTCTAGGCGGAAACTTTCTCAATACCCCGTGGGAGGACGTTTCCACAGCAGTTCATATCTCGGCCTATTCTTTGAAATCGCTCACCATGGCCGCTCGGCCGCTCTTCACCGGTCCGAATGGCGCCAGCGTCGTCGGGTTGACCTTCGATGCCACGGTGGCCTGGCCAAAATATGACTGGATGGGCGTAGCCAAGGCAGCACTGGAATCAACTTCCCGCTATCTTGCCCGAGATTTAGGTAAAGAAAATATCCGAATCAACCTTATTGCCGCAGGACCCATCAAAACGATCGCAGCAAAATCGATTCCCGGTTTTGGCCAGTTCGAGGATGTTTGGGATTCCCGAGCTCCGCTTGCCTGGGATGTAACTGATCCGGTTCCGGCTGCCCAGGGGACGGTTGCTCTGCTCTCCGACTGGTTCCCTAAGACCACTGGCGAAATCATCCATGTAGATGGCGGCGTCCACGCCATCGGCGGTTAATTCGATCCATTCTCACCTCTTTTCGCCTTTTGCTCTCCTTTTAGGTACTCTTGCCCAACGAAGAGGAGCTTGCCGCTCCCACCTTTCTCGCCTCGGCGGTCTGGTAGTTTTTAAGAGATACGGATGCTCGTTTTAGGGCGCTCCAAAAATCTCTTGAAAGTTGTGCATGAATCATGCACCAGTTGCGGCGCTCTCCCTCTAACCCTTTATGAGATCCCTCATGATGGGCGCAAAAGAAGGAAGGGACAGTTATCAGCAACGAGCCACGAATCAATGATCGAATCCGGACTCCGGAAGTTCGTCTAATTGGTTTCACTGGAGAGCAAGTGGGAGTCGTAGATATAGACACCGCTTTGCGCATGGCCGAAGAGGTTGGATTAGACCTCGTCGAAATTGCACCAGATGCCAAGCCGCCAGTCTGCAAAGTGATGGATTTCGGTAAATACAAATACGAAATCGCACAAAAAGCCAGAGAGGCACGACAGAACCAGACCCACATTGTGGTCAAGGAGATGCGTCTTCGACCGAAGATCGAACCCCATGATTATGAAACGAAGCGATCTCATATCGAAAAGTTTCTCAAGGGCGGCGACAAGGTGAAGGTAACTATTCAATTCCGCGGACGTGAGCAAGCACGACCTGAAATTGGTTATCGCTTGCTTATGAAATTGGCGGAAAGTTTGGCGGAAATTGCTTTCGTTGAATTTTCTCCGAAGCAAGAAGGTCGAAATATGACGATGGTTCTTGGCCCACTGGTCAAGAAAAATCATTCCATAGCCGGCCAACGCGCGGCCAAGAAAGCAGTTCCAGAAGCACCGGCAAAATCCAAAGTGGCCCTGGCGGAAGTTACTGAAGCTGACGTGGTCGAAACCGAAGTTGTTGAAGCAGAATAATTTTTATAGATATTAGGTAATAGGTCAGTTCAAAAGTCAGTTACGAGGTTAGGGAGCAGTACATGCCAAAGATGAAGACTCATAGTGGCGCCAAGAAGACATTTCGTCTTACTGGCACCGGCAAAGTAATGCATGAGCGCGCCGGCAAGCGCCACTTATTAGAGCACAAGTCATCTCGAGTGACTCGTCGCCTGAGCAAGGATGCCACCGCAAGTGCTCCTTCAGCAGTAACTGCAAAACGCATGCTCGGTTTGAAATAGGAAGAGGGAGAAATAAACCATGGCAAGAGTAAAACGTGGCGTACATGCCGCAAAGAAGCGTCGCACAACTCTGGAGCGCGCATCAGGTTATCGTGGACAGCGTTCTCGCTTGTTTGCGAAAGCAAAAGAGCAAGTAACTCACTCTCTCGTTTATGCCTTTAATGACCGTAAAGATCGAAAGGGCGATTTCCGCCAGCTCTGGATTCAGCGCATTAACGCTGCTTCCCGTGCAAATGGCTTAACGTATAACCGTTTCATCCAAGGACTTAAGGGCGCTGGCATCGAAGTAGATCGCCGCCAACTCTCTGAGCTCGCAACTAACGATCCAGCAGCGTTTGCTGCACTCGTTGAGATTGCGCGCAAGCACGTTGTCACTGCCTAATTCACAAATCTCGAGCCTTCACTCTCCTCATGTAGAGAGGGTGAAGGCTCTTTTGGGTTCTCGTGGTAAAAAATATCGAAAGGAAGAGAAGCTTTTTGTGGCCGACGGCCTTCAATCGGTTCGAGAAGCGCTAACCCCGAAAATGCCTTCTGCCCCAAAGATCGAGCGTTTATATGTAACCGCTTCTGGGTTGGAGAAACTTCAAGAAGTTATATCTGCTGACATCTTGGTCGCGACCGAAATCCATCCTGTAACAGATGAGGTCATGAGCGCCATGGCCGAAACCGAAAGTCCGCAAGGCATATTGGCACTTTGCTCCTATTCGGATTTCACCTTGTACAAATTGGGTCAACTCAACCCAACAAAACTTGCCTATTTCTGGGAAATTCAAGATCCGGGAAATTCGGGGACGGTGATTCGCACCGCCGATGCCTGTGGGTTCGATTCCATTATTTTCTCGCCCCGAAGTGTTGATATTTATAGCCCGAAAACCGTTCGCGCCACCGTAGGTTCCCTCTGGCATCTGCCGGTCGTGGAGTCGGTCACGTTAGAAGATATCTTTGCCTTCGCTCAGGAACATGGTTTTACCGCATTGGCTTTTGCTGGCGAATCCAATACTTCCTTTTTAGATCGCGAATCTGCGGAGAAGACGCTAATTATTTTTGGAAACGAAGCGAGAGGACTTCCTGAATTGCCAGAAGCCGCCTTTCGAGTCTCGATCCCCATGAAGGGACATTCCGAAAGCCTCAATGTTGCCAGCGCCGCTGCAATTGCGATGTTTCATATCGGAATTAACAACGGCTAGGTTCCTCACTTAGTAGACTGGCGCATTATGTCCTTGAATACTCAAGCAATATTAGATGCCGTACAGGCAGCGCTCCTGGCTATTGAAACTGCCGCTGACTTGGAAGCGCTCAAGCAGGTGCGGATAGACCATATTGGAGATCGCTCCGACTTAGCCCGAGCCAATCAATCCTTGGGTAAATTAGAACCAGCCCAGAGGTCTGAATTTGGAAAGTTGATCGGTACTGAGCGCAACCGAGTCACTTCGGCCTTCGCTGCTCGCGAATTAATTTTGATGGCAGAACGCGATCAAAGGATTTTAGAAGAAGAGCGCGTGGATGTAACTTTGCCGGGTCGTCGCTCCCTACAAGGGGGATTGCACCCGCTAACTCTGCTCACCAATGAGATTTGCGATTTATTTTTAGGTCTGGGTTATAGCGTGGCTGAAGGTCCGGAGATGGAATCGGAATGGCTTAATTTTGATGCGCTAAATATGCCTGCAGATCATCCAGCCCGAACCATGCAAGACACTTTCTTCGTAGAACCTCTCGCTGCCAAACTTGTTATGCGTACTCACACCTCTCCGGTTCAGGTGAGAACTATGTTGGAACAAGAGCCACCCATTTACATCATTTGCCCTGGTCGCACTTACCGCGCTGATGAACTCGACGCCACCCATACTCCAGTTTTCGGTCAAGTAGAGGGTCTGGTCATCGATAAAGGAATAACCATGGCAGATCTCAAGGGGACCTTGGATCACTTTGCCCGAGAAATGTTTGGCGAAGATGTTAAAACCAGACTTCGACCTTCTTTTTTTCCATTCACTGAGCCCAGCGCCGAAGTAGATTTTTTCTTTCAAGGTCGATGGATTGAATGGGGCGGTTGCGGAATGGTCAACCAGAAAGTTCTTATCGCTTGCGGAATAGACCCACATGAATATTCCGGTTTCGCATTCGGTATGGGGCTAGAGCGTACGTTGATGGTTCGCCATGGGATTGCAGATATGCATGACATTGTTGAAGGCGATATTCGATTTACTCAAAATTACGGAACTGGTTTGATATGAAAATTCCGCTATCGTGGATTCGAGAATTTACTCCCGTCCCTGCTGACATAGATTTGCTTTCGTTGGAAGCTGCTTTCGTTAATGTCGGTTTTGAAGTAGAAACAATTGATGTGATGGGTAGCGATGTTCAGGGACCACTGGTTGTCGGTCGAGTCCTATCCGTCGAAGAAATCAAAGATCACAAAAAGCCAATTCGATATGTTGGTTTGGATTGCGGCGAAGGCCACACTCGTTTTGTTATTTGTGGCGCTTCTAATTTTAAAGTAGCGGACCTCGTAGTTGTTGCACTTCCTGGTGCAGTTCTTCCTGGCGACTTCGCGATCTCGGCTCGAGAAACGTATGGAAAATTAAGCGATGGAATGATCTGCTCCGCAAAAGAACTTCGCATCAGCGAAGATCATTCCGGAATCATTGTTCTGCCTGCGGAGTCAGCAGAGCCGGGAGCCAATGCGACCCAACTCTTGGAAATTCATGATGTGGTCATTGATCTGGCTATTTTGGCTGATCGCGGCTACGCACTTTCTATCCGCGGCATTGCACGTGAATTGGCAGCATCCTTAAACCTTTCTTACCAGGATCCAGTGCATTTAATTGACTCGAAGAAGTTCGACATCAATACACGTGGAGTCCAAGTTGAAATTAGCGATTCCACTTGTGCATCTGTTATTTACTTGCGTACATTGGAAGAATTCAATTCATCCGCCACATCGCCTATATGGATGATACGCCGAATCGAAAAATGTGGAATGCGCGCAATTTCTCTTGCTGTGGACGTAACTAACTACGTCATGCTCGAACTTGGTCAACCACTTCACGCTTTTGATAGAGACAGCATTGTGGGCACTGTAAAAATTCGACGAGCTGGTACTGATTCATCGATAACTACCTTGGATGGGCAGGAGCGAAAGCTTCACCCGGACGATGTCTTAGTCGTGGATGATAAAACCGCTCTGGCTCTGGCCGGAACCATGGGTGGTGAAAATTCAGAAGTTCGAGAAAGTACCGTCTCTCTGGCGATCGAAGCTGCACGATTCGATCCAATCTCCATCGCGAAGAATTCCAGACGTCACAAGCTTTCATCCGAGGCCTCGCGCAGGTTTGAGCGAAGTGTGGATCCCTCTTTGGCCGAGTTTGCATCTGCTCGAGCCGCAGATCTGCTCATCCAATTTGGTGGAGCTAGGCACGTTGGATCTGCCATTAGCGGGGAACCACGTTATGCCCCAATAGTTGAAATGGATCCAAATTTCGTCTCCGAATTATTGGGCACAGTGGTTGGTCTGGAACTTGTCGAAGAAAAATTGCTGATTATCGGATGTGACATTGAGAAAGTTTCTCCCACTGTGTGGAAGATAGATCCTCCTTCATGGCGCAGTGATCTTTCGGGCCCACCAGATTTTGTTGAAGAAGTTGCTCGGCTGATCGGCTATCAAGCCATACCTTCGCATCTGCCCACAGGAAAATCCGGCGCAACTCTTTCGCTCAAACAAGCTCGAAAGCGCGCCCTAGCAATCATGATGGCAAACTCGGGATATACCGAAGTTCTCTCATCGCCATTTGTTAGCCAAGAGATGTTAGACATTCTCGGCCTTGAGACAGATAGAGCTAGAAGCTTTCGTTTAGCCAACCCCATGTCAGAATCTTTCCCATTACTCCGTAGCGATCTTTTGCCCGGGTTGTTAACAACCTTGTCTCGAAACATAGCGCGTGGATTCAAAGATCTAGCCCTCTTTGAAATCGGATCGGTATTTAGAGCAATCGAAGCGCCAGTCGTTGCTGACGAGATTTCCACCTCCACAAAGCCGACGCCAGCACAATTGGCCAAGATTTATTCAGGTGTCCCTTCCCAACCTGTTCATTTGGCCGCGCTCATGGTCGGAAACACCGAACTTTCTGGTTGGTGGGGAAGCGGACGCAAATGTGATTGGTCCGATGCGGTCAGCATGGCCGTTCGCATTATTGAGGAGACTGGAAATCAGGTTCAAGTCGTCAGTCAGACGACAATGCCGTGGCATTCTGGGCGATCGGCCGCGATCCTAATCAACGGAACGCCCGTCGCATATGCTGGAGAACTTCACCCTGGAGTTTTGGCCAAACTCAATCTCCCAGAACGCGCCTGCGGGCTGGTTGTGGATTTGAATCTGATTCCTCACCATGAGGTAACTAAGGCCAAACCCGTCTGGACTATGCCGGTGGCCCGTCAGGATATTTCCTTCATCGTGGATGCCCGAATTTCGGCCCAGGAAGTGGAAGCTGCTCTTCGCAGTGGTGCTGGCGATTTGTTGGAATCCATTTCCCTCTTTGATCGCTACGACCAGATGGCCGATGGACAGGTCTCTTTGGCCTACACCATGACCTTTCGAGCCCCCGATCGCACCTTAACTTCGGAGGAAGTCTCGGAATTTCGCACCCAAGCCGGCGCTCAAGTAGTAGAACGCTTCGGAGCAACGATTCGAGGCTAATGCATTTTTATGCAAGAAAATTGCATATTTATACATATTTAACTAGGCTAGCAGAATGAAAATTGGTGTCATCGGCGCGAGTGGTTACTCCGGAGGCGAACTTCTGCGGCTCTTGCTCAACCATCCTCATTTCGAGTTGGAGTATGTGGCCGCTGGTTCTCATGCTGGAGAGTTAATTACTTCGGTGCACCCGAACTTAACTCCGCTCTCTGGACGTCGTTTTGAAGCCACTGATACCGCTCGAGCCCAAGATTGCGAACTTGTTTTCTTTGCCTTGCCGCATGGACAGTCGGCCTCGCTTATTTCCCAATTGCCGGCTCACATTCGAATTGTGGATCTAGGAGCTGATTATCGTTTGACTGATTCTGACCAATGGAAAAAGTATTACGGCGGAAGTTATGCCGGGGCTTGGACGTACGGCTTGCCCGAAATCAAAGGGTTTCGAAGCGAAATCATCGGTAGTACCAGAGTTGCCAATCCAGGATGTTACGCAACGGCAATCGCGTTAAGCGTTGCGCCTGCAATCGATGCGCACCTGATCGATCCTTCGGATATCGTCGTGGTAGCAGCTTCTGGAACAACGGGCGCGGGCAGGAGTGCGAAAGTTTCCTTACTAGGCAGCGAAGTGATGAACTCATTAACCTCTTATAAATTTGGGGGAGTCCACCAACACACCCCCGAGATTGAACAAACTTTGGACCGTATTAGCGGGTCCGAAACCACAATTTCGTTTACTCCGATTTTAGCTCCAATGCCTCGGGGTATTTTGGCAACGGTGACGGCAAAATTTACAGAACGTGATCAGCTGGCCTCGGCACTGAATTCCATCAGTCGCAACGCATATTCAAAATATTTCGAAGGTGAAACATTTGTTTCCTTGCTTGAAGCAGGACAGATGCCAAAAACTGCATCAGTTCTTGGGAGCAATTCAGTGCACATGCAGATTGCGGTAGATGAGCATTCGAATCGACTGATTGTTTCTACCGTGATTGACAACTTAGGCAAAGGAGCAGCGGGACAAGCGCTACAAAATGCAAACTTGATGTGTGGTTTCCCCGAAACACTTGGACTGTTGCAGATAGGGACACCATGACATTCATTCAACTTCCCAAAGGTTTTCGTGGAGCCGGTGTTGCTGCGCAGATAAAGAGCAGTGGTGCTAAAGATTTAGCACTTTTAGTAAATGATGGCCCATTAGATTTTGGAACAGCTGTTTTTACCACCAATAAAGTTGTTGCCGCGCCAGTTACTTGGAGCAAAGCAGTTGTTAAAGACAATTCGGTTACTGCAGTAGTACTTAATAGTGGTGGCGCCAATGCGTGTACTGGGCCAGATGGGTTTTACGATACGCATTCCACTGCTGAATACGCAGGAAAAGCTCTGGATCATTCTTCTGGTGACATAGTTGTTTGTTCAACCGGATTGATAGGTGTACGCCTTCCTATGGATAAAATTTATGCCGGCATTGCTTCGGCAGTCGCCACGTTGAGCCCCGACTCTGCCCTCAATATTGCCGAAGCGATCATGACAACAGACTCACACCCAAAAATGTTTAATAAGAGTTACGATTCTGGAATCCAACTTTTTGGAACTGCGAAGGGCGCTGGGATGTTAGCTCCTTCGTTGGCAACGATGCTGTGCGTAATTGCCACGGATGCTGTTGTTGATCCTGTCAGAGCCACCAAAATATTTGAATCCGTGGTTAATAGAACCTTCAATCGCCTCGATTCAGATGGATGTACATCCACTAATGACACCGTTCTATTTATGGCCTCAGGTGCTTCTGGAGTGGAGCCATCGGATGAAGATTTAGAAGAAATGTTGAGAGAGTGTTGCAATTATTTGACCGGGGAACTCGTGCGGGACGCCGAAGGCCATAGCAAGATCGTAGAAATCAAGGTGATCAACGCCTTATCTGAGGCCGACGCAGTTGCAGTTGGAAGATCGTGTGCCCGGAATAACTTGTTGAAATGCGCATTGCATGGCGAAGATCCAAATTGGGGACGTGTATTAGCGGCGGTAGGAACCGCGCCAGCAGAATTCAATCCATACACAATTGACGTGGCTCTCAATGGCATCTGGGTCTGTAAGGCAAGCGCGCCTGGAGAAGATCGCTCGTTAGTTGACATGACGGGAGAGCACATCGAGATTCTCATTGACCTCAATGCAGGTACAGAAAGCGCAACGGTCTGGACTAATGATTTGACTGCAATGTATGTACACGAGAATTCTTCCTACTCCTCATGATCGTTATCAAATATGGTGGACATGCGCTTCCAGAGCAAGGAAAACACGATCCAATAATCAAAGTTATCGCTGACTATTTTGCAAGCGGGAATCCATTGGCGCTGGTGCATGGCGGCGGCCCTCAAATCGATGCGGAACTTGAACTACATGGAATAAACAAGGTGATGATCTCTGGATATCGCCAAACGACTTCTGAAGTATTTGAAGTAGTGCAAAAAGTTCTTTCGGGACAAGTGCTTCGAACTTTAGTGAACCAATTCATTTCCGAAGGCATCAATGCGGTGGGCATTTCGGCGGCAGACGGGGAATTGATTCGCACCAAAAAAATGGAACCGATTGTCAATGGCGAGGCTATCGATATTGGCCTTGTTGGAGATATCGATTCCGTAAACCCAAAGATCCTCAATGCCCTCATGGCAAACGGTTATTTACCGATTATTTCTCCCATTGGCGCAAGCGCGACTGGACTGGGATTCAACATAAATGCCGACATCGCAGCCGGAGCTATCGGCGGAGCCCTATCTGCAGATGAGGTGATTTTCATGACCGATGTCGCTGGAATTTTCAGAGAATTTCCCAATCCTGACTCAATCATTTCCACGATTTCCGCCGCGGAGCTGAAAGTGCTGCAACCTTCATTTCGGGAAGGAATGATTCCAAAAGTTCAAGCCGCCCTCTACGCGTTGGAATCTGGAGCTAAAAGAATTCGCATTATTGATGGTCGCGTCGCCGAAAATTTGCTCTCCGCTCTCTCGGGTCATGGCGGAACGGTAGTGACCCAATGATTCATCACGCAGCGAGTAATGCAGAGTTTCGAGATAGATGGGCCGGAACGGTTCAAAGCAATTATGGTCAACCGAAGATTGCTTTGAGTCACGGGTTAGGCGCCGAAGTTTGGGATGTCGAAGGCAAACGGTATTTGGATTTTCTCGGTGGGATCGCCACAAACATTCTTGGACATGCTCATCCAGAAATTGTGAAAGCCATTTCCGAACAGTCTGCGAGATTAAGTCATGTAAGCAATTTCTATATGCATGAAAGTGTTGTGAAACTAGCTGAGAAGCTTCAAAGCTTTACTAAAACCACCACCGCCCGAACCTTCTTCTGCAACTCAGGCGCTGAAGCAAATGAAGCTGCATTGAAATTATCGCGGTTGACAGGTCGGACCAAAATTGTGGCAACCGACGGCGCTTTCCACGGAAGAACTATGGGAGCCCTTTCCTTGACCGGGCAGCCCTCGAAACGAGATCCTTTTAAACCTTTATTGAAGGGAATAGTTCATGTTCCCTTCGGCGACGTGAAGGCGATCACCGGGGCGATCACCTCGAAAACAGCAATGGTCATTATTGAACCCATACTGGGAGAACACGGGGTCGTGGTTCCGCCCGATGGATATCTTCGAGCCATCCGAGAACGCACTCTAGAAACAGGCACTCTTTTTGTTGTTGATGCAGTGCAAACTGGTATGGGGCGAACGGGAACCTGGTTCGGGTATGAACATGAAGAAATTACTCCTGACGTCATCACCCTTGCAAAAGGATTAGGTGGTGGTTTGCCTCTTGGAGCAATGATTGCCATTGGAGATGCCGCTTTGCTATTTCAAGCTGGTCATCACGGAACCACTTTTGGCGGAAATCCCATTTCTTGCGCCGCCGCTAACGCGGCGATTTCAGTCTTAGAGCGTGACGGATTGCTCGCTCAAAACGTGGAGCATGAAAAACTAATCAAAGCAGCCCTTTCGAATCTGCCAGGAGTTACAGAAGTGCGCGGCCGTGGCTTGCTCTTGGGCGTAGTTTTTGATTCCGATATCTCTTCACGCATTTATGACCAATTAATCGAGGAAGGAATTCTTGTGAATGCACCTAACCCACGAGTTATAAGAATTGCTCCACCGTTGAATGTCAGCCTTGTCCACGTTAATGAATTCTTATCGACATTTTCCCGAGTCGTGCGTAGTCAGATGAGATCATGAGTTCGCTATCGCCTTCGCAACGCCAAGCTCTCATCGCGGAGATGATTCATGAGGGATTGGTTCATTCGCAGATTCAATTGGTCGAACTCTTAAAAGTTCGCGGAATTAATGTCACCCAAACCACTGCGAGTCGAGATTTGGAAGAACTTGGAGCGGTTCGTAGCAAGAATGGCACGGGGGAGATGAGCTATCAACTGCGCTCCCCGCTTGGTATCACTGCACTTCGAGGCACAGAAGAGTTGATTTTGAGTGTGACCAGCAGTGGCAACCTCGCCGTGGTGAGGACACCGCCTGGAGGGGCTCAATTGCTTGCCAGTGCACTAGACAACGCTGCTACGACAGAGTCGCTGCGGTCGGTCATCGGAACCATTGCCGGAGACGACACAGTCCTTGTAGTGGCTAGCACGGCAAATGGTGGCGCAGATTTGGCCCATGAACTGCGACAATTTTCCCAACTAACTAGGTAACGGAGTTCATATGGCACTGTGGGGCGGACGTTTCACGCAAGGACCGGCAGAGAGCGTTGCTGCCCTCTCTCGAAGCGTAGATTTCGATTGGCGCTTAGCCCCTTATGACGTACGTGTGAATCTGGCCCATGTGGCGGGCTTAGAAAAAGTGGGAGTGATTTCAACGGCGGATGCCATCACCCTTCGAGCAGGGTTGGAAGCTCTGGCCCAGGAAATTGCATCGGGAGAATTCACTTTCAACGAAAGCGATGAGGATGTCCATAGCGCTATCGAACGTGGACTTGTCGCAAAAGTAGGCGATGTCGGTGGAAGTATCCGAGCTGGAAGATCTCGAAATGACTTGGTTGTTACCGACTTTAAGTTATATCTCATCGATCACGTCTTAGAAGTGGGCGGCCTCATTACTGAGTTGATTCATGCCATAAATATGCAAGCCGAAAAATACAAGGATTGCATTGCACCTGGTTTCACTCATTTGCAACATGCACAACCCATTACCTTCGGCCACGAATTGGCAAAGCATTCGCACGCTTTGTTACGTGACATAGATCGACTTGGAGATTGGCTAGAGCGAAACTCGTTTTCACCATTTGGAGCAGGAGCTCTTTCGGGCAGTGGCTTACAGCCACAACCAGAAGTATCTGCAGAATCTCTGGGATTTAGTGATGTAGCCGGAAACAGCATCGACGCAGTTAGCGACCGCGATTTTGTCGCAGAACTGCTCTTTGATCTTGCAATGGTTGGAATCCATCTATCTCGGATAGGCGAAGAATTTACCCTGTGGAATACCAGCGAATTTGGTTGGGCAATAATTTCCGATGCATTTTCCACGGGATCTTCCATCATGCCGCAGAAGAAGAATCCAGATATAGCCGAACTAGCTCGCGGCAAATCCGGAAGATTACTGGGAAATTTGACTGGGTTAATGACGATGCTCAAAGGACTTCCCTTTGCTTACAATCGTGATCTCCAAGAGGATAAAGAACCGGTTTTCGACTCTATCGAAACGCTGATGATTCTTCTTCCCGCGCTGACCGGAATGATGGAGACGACGATTTTTAATCGCGAGAAGATTTCCAGCGGGGTACTAGATGGCCATTCGCTAGCAACAGAAGTGGCTGATTACTTAGCCCGACGTGGAATGCCCTTTGCTCAGGCTCATGAAATTGCAGGTGCAACTGTCAGGGCCTGCGAAACACGTGGAATAGGTCTCCACGAACTCTCCATATCGGATCTGAAAGAAATTCACCCGCTCCTGGATTCGCAGTTGATGGCCCATTTAACGGCCGAAGGTGCAGTGGCATCTCGAAATTCACTTATGGGCACCTCCATCGCAAGTGTCACGGGCCAGATCGCTGAATTAGTTTCGGAAAACAACAACGCCAAACGTTGGATTCACAGCGAGAAGGAACGCTTTTCGGGCATGATGAACCTATGACTTCTGCACTACTTTCCGATCTTGAATGGCGAGGACTAATCTCGCAGACCACTGATAGAGAAGCCCTGGCTAAGGAATTAGATAAAGCCCCGGTCAATTTCTATCTAGGATTCGACCCAACTGCTCCTAGTTTGCATGTGGGAAATCTTGTTGTTCTACTGGTGATGCGCCGCTTTCAAATAGCCGGTCACGGTCCACTTCCTTTAGTTGGGGGAGCAACTGGGCTCATTGGAGATCCCAGCGGTCGAAATGAAGAGCGAACTTTAAATTCCACTGATCTTGTTGCCGAATGGGTAGCTCGATACCGAGTGCAGCTTTCACGATTTCTGGACTTCGATTCAACGGAAAATCCCGCCGTGCTGGTTAATAATTTAGATTGGACATCACCGCTATCGGCTTTGGAATTTCTTCGTGATGTGGGAAAGCATTTCAGTGTGAACCAGATGTTGTCGAAAGATTCAGTTTCCTCGCGCTTAGAAAGTGGCGGCATTTCTTACACAGAATTTTCTTATCAAGTATTGCAAGGCTATGACTACTTAGAACTCCATCGCCGATACAACTGCTTATTGCAACTTGGTGGCAGCGATCAATGGGGAAATATTATTGCCGGGCTTGATCTCGTCCGTAAAGTGGAATCACATACTGCACATGCATTAACGGTTCCGCTGATGACAAAATCTGATGGCACTAAATTTGGAAAGACCGCTACCGGCACAGTCTGGTTAGACGCTGAGATGACTTCGCCATACGCCTTTTATCAATTTTGGTTGAACACCGACGATAGAGACGTTGCGAAATATTTGAAAGTTTTTTCCTTTAAAAGTCATGATGAAATTTCGCGGTTAATAACCTCTGTTGAAGCAAATCCTGGCGCACGGGAAGCTCATCGAGAATTGGCTCGCGAGCTGACCACTCTGGTACACGGTCGCGCCGAATGCGAAAAGGTCGAACTCGCATCGCGCGCTCTCTTCGGACAGGCAGCGCTGGAGGAGTTAGATGAAGCCACCCTGGAGTCGGCACTTTCGCAACTACCTCGGACTGAGCTAGCTCAAGGCGTGGCAACACCCTCATGGGTCGATCTCTTGGTAGCCACCGGAGTCGTTGACTCCAAGTCCGCTGCGCGTCGGGTCATTAAGGATGGCGGGGCCTACCTCAATAATGTCAAGGTTGAGGGCGAAGATTTCACACCGAGATCAGAGGATTTCCTCTTTGACCGCTTTATCGTGTTACGTAAAGGAAAGCGGGACTTAGCGGCCGTGGAGAAGGTGATTTAAGCAACTCCAAAAAAGGGCCATTTTGGGGCTTTTTAGGCCAACCCAATTTGACCCTTAGGTGAACTGTGGGTTATCTTTCTACCTCGCGTGCGACACGGACTGTGCTTCTAAAACAGTAAAGGCCGAGCCGCGAATGATTGAAAAACCAGTTCGGTTTCACGGAATTGACCTTCTGTGTGCGCTGCACTATGTTTGTCAGTCTGCCCTGAAAACAGAGGAAACTTTGGGACCAGTGCGCATTCGTACCTTGAGAACTCAACAACGTGCAAAAATCAATGCCAATCGAACCTCATAGA
>JBAXSZ010000019.1:0-27382 GCA_037130455.1 Actinomycetes bacterium
GCACCACATTGACATTGTGGGGGTCACTGGTTCGATCCCAGTATCGTCCACCAGGAAGAACTAGAGTGCTTTTAGAACGCAAAACTCATTTCCCTCTGGATCTGCCATGACAACCCAGGTTGTATCAGGATCAGCGCTCTGCCCTATCTCAATTCGAACTCCACCCAATCCCTCTATTCGGGCCACTTCAGCTGCCTGATCATCTGGCCGCAGATCCACATGAAGTCGATTTTTTCCGGCTTTTGCATCAGGAACCTTAATGAAAAGCAGATCTGGGATAACACCTTGTGCGGCACTGCCATCTAGCAGCTCAATACACACTTCGTTATCGGTTTTATAGGTGATCTCCCAGGAGAGAACTGCGGCCCAGAAGTTCGCCAACTTCAAGGGATCTGCACTATCAACTGTGATGCATTGGATTCTGGTCATGTGGATAGTTCCTCTCCAAGAATCTTTAAATTTCGTTTTTCCATGATGAATAAGGAGCCCCAGTAAGCGGTGAAAGCGACAAATATCCCACCATAGATATCAATCAAATAGTGCTGATGAAGGATGACCGTTGCTGGAATTATCAATATGAACCAGACAATAAGAATCCAAGAAAAACAGCCCATACCTGAAGGTTGGATTTGCTTAGAACTGTGCGCACGGAACAAAACTAACGCAGGGATCTGCTCTTTAAAAGCCCTTATCTAAGAACATCCAACGGTCCGGATTCTCTAACTCGGAAAACCCAACTGATCGGTAAATCTCATGAGCATCTTTGGTGACTAGCAACAAACGAAATTTTGGAAGGTCCTTCAATATTTCTTGAGCGCTGGCCGCGGAATTCTCAAGAGATTTTTCAATTATCTCCGCACTTCTACCATGAGCCCAATACGACTCTTCGGAAAGCCAGGTGACTAATTTGCCAAGATTAACATCGGATTTTTCAAAACTTATGCGCATGCAGGCATTGTATTGAGAAAGCTAATCAACACTTATTTATCGAAATCACCGCCAGCGGTTAACCCGCCATCGATAACAATTGTCTGTCCGGTGACATAGGAAGATGCCTCACTGGCCAAATAGAGAACTGCCCCAACCAACTCTTCAGGATTTGCCAATCGGCCCATTGGAACGAACCGCTTGAACCATTCGGCACGTTGTGGATCACCCCACACCGGTCTTGTGAATTCAGTTTTCACATAGCCAGGCTCTATCGAGTTGACGCGAATTCCATCAGATACCCATTCACGTGAAAAAGATCTAGCCATTGCAGATATAGCAGCTTTTGTCGCCGCGTACACCGAACCCATAGCAAAGCTATATCGCGCGGTGATGGAACTGATATTTACTATGGCTCCCCCACCCCGAAGCTTCATATGCGGATGGACGGCTTGGGAGGCGAAGAAGACGGCTTTCATATTGACGGCCACTATCGCATCGAAATCCTCATGGGTCACTTCATCTATTGGCTTTCTGCGATTGATACCAGCACAGTTAATCAGGATGTCGATACCACCCATTTTCTGCGCTGCGGTCGCTATAAATGGATCGATGGTGCTTACATCTGAGAGGTCGCACATGTACTCCCACGACTCTCCGCCATCTGTGGAGATCTGATTGGAAATAGCGGTTAAACCTGTTTGATTAAAATCCTGAAGAAAAACTTTTGCACCGGCAGCCGATAGCGCTTGCGCGATGGTAGAACCTATGGCCCCTCCGGTTCCAGTAATTACCGCACATTTTCCAGCGAGCGAAAAAATTTCAGTACCTGTCATCTTCGAACTCTAGCGAATCCCATCATATGCACCGAGGCTTCTGTCAGATGGGAAGTGCCCGAATGCCATCCAACTTGCCCGTGAGAAGGAGCTCGGAAATCAATTCTGTCAGGGTGCTCGGAACCAACTTATCGGTGGTCGCCAACAGTTCAGAATGGTTCCACCATCTGGTTTCTACAACATTAGAGCGCTCAAAATCGGTGAATCCGGAAATATCAATCTGGTGGGCCGGGACCCACGCGTAGAACCAGACCTCATCGAAGAGCGTTCTGACGGATTGGAAAATGAAGACACTTTCTCGGGTCCCGAACTGGCGCAGATCTGTCAGAAGTGCAATGCCAGTTTCCTCGAAAATTTCCCGTCGTGCCGCTTGCTCGAAATCCTCCCCATCTAATAAACCGCCCCCGGGCGGATACCAAAAGGAGTCACCATTGGTCTCCGAGAAACTTTTGAAGAGCAAGGTTTGCCCCTGATCGTCAACCAATAGAACGCGCGCAGTCTTTCGAATCAAGAGTTCTTCAGACATTAAGCAACGGCAGCTTCCAACTCCGCAACGATTAATTTATTCATGTTCATCATTGCATTCATTGCCCGTTGTGCCCGTTCTGGATCTGGGTTGCCCAGACACTGCATCAACTGCACCGGTACTACTTGCCATGAAAGTCCAAACTTATCTTTCAGCCAGCCACAACGACCCTCGGAACCTCCGTCGGCAATTAACGCATTCCAATAATGATCTACTTCTTCCTGGCCGTCGCAGGTGATGACAATAGAAAAAGATTCGTTGAAGGTGTGCATCGGTCCGCCATTGAGCGCAACATACTTAGTGCCAGCTATTTCGAATTCGACCGTGAAGGCATTTCCATCGCCATTTCGCGAAAGAGTGCCCATCTTGGAATTTGGTACCAAAGTGATATAGAAATTGGCTGCTTCTTCGGCTTTGTCGTCGAACCAAAGCATATGGCTGATAGAAATCATGCGGGCAAGGCTACTGGATTATTTATCAGATGGACGAAGTTCCTCAACCGCTTTTGATTGCTCGATCAAACCATCATTTGCTAAACCAGCAATCACGCCATCGATGTCGGCGGAAGGTCGATTCTGACTCATTTTGAATTTCGCTTCAACCTTCTTAATCACGATCTCTAGCCCAACGATTGCGGACAGTTGACCTTGAACATATTTCTCTGGAGCCTCATCAACTTTCCAGGGAATATCTCGCCCCGATTCAAATCGATCACTTAACTCTCGCACTTGACGATTTAACCAGTTGATGTCGTCATGCACTATGAGTTCGCCGAAAACATGCGCAATCATGTAGTTGTAGGTGGGCACTACTCGACCATGTTCCATCTTTGATGGATACCACGAAGGTGATACATAGGAATCGTTTGCAGTCACAATTACCAGAGAATCAGATGTCGAAGTCATCTTCCAATGGTCATTATTGCGGGCCATATGGCTGACCAATGAGCCGCGGGTTCCAGCTTCACCCCGAAAGAGAAAGGGCAAGAAGGTAGAGACCAATCCATTCGGAGTAGATGTCACCAGATGCGCAGCCGAAATATTCCTCAAAAATTCATCGGTTTGCTCATCAGTTGGTAAGAAAGTCTCTGGCGTATACATAACGGCAACAATAGCCAAATGCCGCAGGTGCCGGATCGATAATTAGGCTGGGTTCAACCAGTAATCATTGATGTACTTCTCGCCTTCATCGCAGAAAAAAGTAACGACTGTTTTCAGACCCAACTCTTCTTTTAATTGTTTAGCAGCCAACATGTGTGCACCGGAGGAAGGACCAATGAAGATTCCGTGGTTTCGAGCCAATCTGCGCATCTCGGCGATAGCGTCGTGTGAATGAATATGCACGAAGCCATCTATCTCCTTGGCGTGGCGTTCAATAATTCCAGGAATGAATCCGTCGGAGATTCCTTCGATCAGATGCTTTGCCACCTCGCCGCAGGCGATAGTGCAAGACTCTGAGGGTTCCAAGGCGTAACTCTTGCATTCGGGATTAACTTCTTTGAAGGCTTTGCCAACGCCAATCAGCGTACCGCCCGTACCTACTCCGCCAACAACCAGATCAGGTTTTGCAGGCAACTCTCGTAGTATTTCTTGTCCTAACCAATCGTGATTTTCTATGACATTCCATTCATTATCAAATTGCTGTGGCGCGAAATAGCCAGGCATTGCCCCGATTTTTCGTACTTCGTCCAAGGCATTGTTAACGTGGAAATCTCCCAGCGAACGCACTTCGGCGCCAAACGCTTGCGATATTGCGGTGCGCTCTTGGCTCAAGCCCTTAGGCGTCAACACCAACATTTTGTATCCCTTAACCGCCGCAACCATGCTCATAGCGTTGCCCGTGTTGCCACTGCTGGCTTCCACAATGGTGTCGCCCTTTTTTAATATCCCTTCGGACTCGGCTCGTTCAATCATGTATTTAGCGATTCTGGCCTTAATGGAGCCGGATGGGTTGAGATACTCCATTTTGACCCAGATTCCTTCAATCTCCAGAAACGGTGTATCTCCGATGGCATCCAGAATCGTTTTCATATGACTACGGTACCAACCTAGTCAACGAGTTTGCGGGAAAAATCATCACCCCAGAAGCTCCTGGTTATTGAAGGAAACCACAGTGTCATTCATCAGAAGGCGCCCGTTGGTGAAATTTGGAACGCTGCTCAACATCCGTTCATTCTGATTTTGCAAGCCCTTCTCTCCCGATACATACACAGCGACGAAATCATTCCATCCATCATCGGCTCGGTTTCCAACAAAAGATTCCACCATCGTGGTGTGGTGCCCTTGGCGTCTAGCCCAATTCTGCAAGGCCACTCCGGCATCTGGATAAAAGCGAAAACAATCGACTGGATATTGATGTACCCAACCATTTGCTGGGGCATTGATGTATGTCAATCCCCCTGGTTTCAAAATCCGTTGCATTTCTGCAAAGACCAACCAGAAAAATTCCGAGTGCTCAAAACATGAACTGGATACGACAACATCAATAGAGGAGTTTTCGAAAGGAAGAATATATGGATCCTCAATAACCACGTCGACTCCAGGACCGGATTCAAAATCCACGCCAACATACTTGCAGTTCGGTGGAGAAAATTGGCGTAATGACCCATTCACATCCATGGCTCCAATATCGACAATAACTAAGTTCTCTCGACCTACTAGATAAGTGGAAAAAAAGAGACTGCCATGAAAAAGCGATGAATCATGCATATTCATAGGATAGCAACTTCGAGGTAAATATTGAACTTTTCTTTAGTGAATCGATTGCCACTCATCTATCAGAATCGCATAGATGAGGGTGTCGGTCCATTCGCCCTTGAAATATTCTTCATGAATCATGTGGGCTTCCTTGCGAAATCCCAGTTTCTTTGCAACGGCCTCTGACGGAGAATTCCGCGCATCAATCTTTGCCACAATTCGATGAAATTTACCAGTGTTGAAAAGGAGAGTGACTAACGCAGAGCACGCCTCCGTGGCAAAACCTTGACCAGTGAAATCAGGATGTATCACATACCCAATCTCGGCCCGTTGATCTTCCCTGCTGCGATACATCAACGACAATTGTCCAATGACTTGGCCAGTACTTGGCAAAACTACGCCAAGAAGCGCGTAGTCGCCCTCATCTGAGAGCCGATTATTTGCTAAGGCGTTTATTAGTGCATCGTGGACCTGTTGCATGGTTCTCGCCGGCCAAGGAATGTAACGAACCACATCAGGTAGCGATTGATATTTATAGAGATCCTTTTCGTCGGCAGGAGTGAGTGGCCTGAGTAAGAGACGCTCAGTTCGAAACTCAAACTCCGGAGAAACTAACTCCATTCTTTGACGTGAGCCAAGGCATTTGCGAAAATCAAATCTGCGTCATAGTCCAAAGTAGCGACGTGATAACTATTGGTCATTTCGATCCGCTGTTTATTCGCAGTTGATATTCCCGACATGATGATGTCGGAATTAGAAATCGGTAGCACGTGATCGTCAACGCTATGGAAGAGCAAGGTGGGAGCAGTGACCTTTGCCAGATGTGCTCGAGTTGATTTCAAGAGCTTATTGAGCTGAAGAACACCACGAGTAGGCAATACGTCATATCCCCATTCAGTAACATCTGGCTTTTTAATATCGTTGCCTACTGAAGGCATACCTTTTTTCACCATCGCCAACAACGGAGCAAATTTAATTTGGATGCCTGGAATATGAATCATTGGGTTGACCAGGACGATGCCATCGACAAGATTGTTCTCAGCCACGTTGAGGGTAGTGCCGCCACCCATAGAGAGTCCGAAGACAAATACCTTAGAGCAGGTGGCTCTGAGCGCTTGGAGATCTTGCACGACTCGAGCTGGCCACTCTTCCCACGAAACAGCATTCAAATCTTCCCAATTTCGACCGTGACCGGGTAAACGAGGAACGCGAACGGTGTAGCCATGCTCGTTCATAAAATGGGCCCAGGGCCGCATCGAAGCCGGGGAGCCAGTGAATCCGTGAACCAACAAAATTCCTATGGATGCATTTGCGCCTCGGCCTTCAGAAGCGAAATCATCGAGCCAACCTTCTGGCGCATTAGTAGTAGACATGTAAAGAGCCTATAACCTCAATTCCCGCCTGTCACCGAGAACGCGTACGGTTGGTCCGTGTCTGCGCCTTCGGAAACCGGTTCCATCAGTTGGCAACCCACCTTTGAAGATCTAGGGCGCGCACTCAGAGATACCACTTTCGTTGTTGTGGATTTAGAAACTACTGGCGCATCAATTCGAGACGGAAGTGCAATCACCGAGATCGGAGCGGTAAAGGTCCGAGCCGGCGAAATCGTTCAAGTATTCCAAACTTTTGTTAATCCCAGCGCTCCGATTCCCGCCTTCATTACGGTCCTCACCGGAATTACCGATGCAATGGTTCTCCACGCTCCCCCGATCGCTGAAGCCTTTCCCACCTTTCTGGAATTTTGTGGCTCCAAGGAAGAGACTGTGCTGGTCGCCCATAATGCTCCCTTTGATCTGGGTTTTCTCAAAGGAGCGGCCGCGCAATTGGGATACGGCTGGCCAAATTATCCAGTCTTAGATACCGCTCGCATTGCCCGGTTGGTTCTCAGCCGCGAAGAAGTCCGAGACTGTAAATTAGCGACATTATCGAAGTTCTTCAGCACTGAAGTCATGCCCAACCATCGTGCCTTAGATGATGCACAAGCGACGGTAGAGGTACTGCATGGATTGCTGGAACGATTAGGGTCACTGGGCGTTTCCACACTGGAGGACCTTCAAGGTTTTACCAACCGAGTCACCCCAGAGCAAAGAAGAAAGAAGCACCTTGCCGAAGGAATTCCTGCAGTCGCTGGCGTTTATATATTTCGCGATTCTGCTGGTGAAGCCCTTTACATCGGAACCTCCCGCAACCTCAAGACCAGAGTCCGAAATTATTTTGGTTCCGGGGAAACTCGTCGCCGAATCAGGGACATGGTTTCACTCGCCGAAAAGATCGACATCATCGAATGCGCCACCATCATCGAAGCGCAGATTCGCGAGTTACGACTGATATCGGAGAAACAACCCAGATTTAACCGCCGCTCACGTTCGCAAGAAAAAGCAATATGGATCAAACTCACCAAGGAACCATTTCCCCGTCTCTCTTCCGTACGCGGCACTAAGGGATTGAACGATGAAGATGGATGGACCGGACCTTTCAACGGGTTTGCAGATGCGGCATTCGCTATTGAGGCGATCCATGAAGTTGTGCCACTTCGTCAATGCACAAAGAAAATTCCACTAAAGGTTTCTCCAAAGGCCACTTCATGCGCGCTCTTTGATATGGGTAAATGTGGGGCTCCTTGCATTGGTCAAGAAGATTCCCATCAGTACCAAGTACATAGCCAGAAAGCCCGCCATTTAATGCATTCAAACAGCGCCGAAGTTCAAGAGAAGTTGATGACCAAGATGAACGTGCTGTCGGAACACGAAAGGTTTGAAGAAGCCGGAGAATTCCGCAATCGTCTTTCATCATTTATCAAGGGATCTGCTCGAGGACAACGAATCAGTGCTTTAACTCAAATCCCACACCTTGTCGCTGCGTTTCCGATTCCCGATGCATCTGGAGTAATCAAAAAGCGACCCAACTACGAATTCGTCTGTATTAGATTTGGTCGTTTAGCGGGTTCAGCCATGTCAAAATCCAATGTGGCTATTTCACATACGATCTCATCGTTGGTGGAAACATCAGAGCGAGTAATTCCATCTCCTGCGGTGTTGCCTTCTTCTTCGTATGAAGAAATCGAAAAACTTTTAGGATATTTAGATCGTCCTGGCATCCGAATCGTAGAAATTGAAGGCGACTGGGCTTTACCTACATTCGGTTCAGGAGCCTTCTACGAACAATTAGCAACCACAAACTCGCAGTGGCAGAGTTTTACAGGGAACGATTAGCAAATAAATCATTTGTAAGTGTCCGCCAGGAATTTAACACTTTCTTAGCGGCCCCTGAATCAACGGCCGCGGTTGCCTTAACCCAACCATTTGCCAGTTGCTGTTCAATTCCCAAGGTGAAATCTCCTTTAAATGCAGCTATAGCTGCGGCGGCATTGAGGAGAACTGCGTCCCTGGGTGCACCTTGCTCGCCATCGAAAATTCGATTGGTGACATTGGCGTTGAACTCTGCATCGCCACCAACCAGCGCTTCGATCTGCGAACGTTCAATACCGATATTGCTTGGATCAAAGATTTCCGTATGCATCTGACCATCTTGAATCTGAATGACTGTCGAAGGTCCAGAAAGTGAAAGTTCGTCCAGGCCATCATGGCCGCGAAAGAGGAAGCCTTCACACCCACGATCTGCCAAAACCTGTGCCATGATCGGCAACATTCGTTCGTCAGCCACACCGATGGCGACCGCCTTTGGCCGAGCTGGGTTTGCAAGTGGGCCTAAAATATTAAAGACGGTGGCCACGCCTAACTCTTTCCGAGCCGGACCGGCAAAGCGCATCGCTGGGTGGAACATTGGCGCAAATGCAAAACCCAATCCAATTCGTCGAACACATTCAGCTACCTCGGTGCCATTGAGGTTTATCTCTATCCCAAGTGCTTGGAGCAAATCGGCAGCTCCCGACCTGGAGGATGCGGCGCGATTTCCATGCTTAATTACCCTGGCGCCTGCCGCGGTGGTGATAATTGCAGCGGTGGTAGAGATATTGATGGTGTGAGCCCCATCACCTCCAGTTCCCACGGTATCTACACAGCGTTCTTCGATATCCAGGGGGGCGGCAAAGTGATACATCTGCTCGACCAGGGCCGAGACTTCGTGGGCTGATTCGCCTTTCGCTTTCAAGGCCAGTAAAAAGCTTTTAATTTCTGATACTTGAGCCTGGCCAGTCAAGATTTCATTCATCGCCCATTGGGCTTGATCCACGCGCAGATCGGTGTTGCGGCCCAAAGTGGCCTCGATCAGAGTCCAGGAGAGATCGCTCATGACTTAACTCCCGTGGTTAATGGATGGAGGCGGTTAGTTGTGAGCTGGTAGGGCAAGGCGATGGCGCAAAAGTGTGGCAACTTGGCCAGCCAGGGTAAAGGGGTCAATAGGATGGATAACGACCGCTTCAGCACGGGACCAAGAAGCCAACCATGCATCTTCGCTTCGGCCAGTTATCAGTAGCACTGGTGGGCATTGGAAAAGTTCATCTTTGAGCGCTCGGGCTATTCCCATTCCACCTTCAGGGACGGCCTCGCCATCGAGAATGAAGAGCGCAATCGCCTTTTTACTATCTATGAATGTGCGTAACGCTGGCCCGGTAGCAAATTCCACAATTTCATGTTCGCCAAGGTCGGCAGCGACTTGCTTGCCTAGCGCCGCGCTCACGCTGGCTCGTACGCTGGAATCATCCGAATAAACCACAATTAATGGGGTGCTCATGGCTGGTTATTCTAACCTCATTTTAACCTCAGTTATTCGGTTACTCCCGCGAACTGTGACCGAACTGCCTCGCCAAAGAAGTTGGATCCGTTCCTTGCCGCGTGATAAGTCTCACCCACGCGTGCGGCTCGCTCAAGGGCTCTAGAAATCCTCTTTTTCCCAGAAATCGGGAATAATGCCCGCGTGACCACAATGGCAGCAACTCCAGGAAAACTGACCCGACCCAACATAGTCGCAGTCGGCACGATCGTATGGCTCTCCTCCGAATTGATGTTCTTCGCTGCGCTCTTTGCGATGTACTTCACAACACGCGCGGTTCAAGGACCCAAAGTTTGGTTGGAATCAACCGGCATGCTCAATGTGCATTTTGCTGCGATCAACACGACAGTTCTCGTGCTCTCGTCTGTGACGTGCCAGTTTGGTGTATTTGCTGCGGAGCGTTTTCAACCAAAGCGCACCGGCGCGCTGTACCAAATATCAAAGTGGGGAATGCGCGAATGGTTTGCGCTCACATTTTTAATGGGTGCCTTCTTCATTGGTGGACAAGTCTACGAATACGCGAACTTGGTTCATGAAGGTCTATCACTTTCATCTCGCGCTTATGGTTCTGTTTTTTACATCACTACTGGTTTCCACGGATTACACGTGACTGGTGGTTTGATCGCCTTTCTCATCGTTTTAATTCGTATTGCAAAGGCGAAGAAATTTGGCCACTCGCAAGCAACTACCGCAATTGTTGTCTCTTACTACTGGCACTTTGTGGACATCGTTTGGATTGCTCTCTTTTCCGCGATTTACCTCATCAAGTGAGATTGGGCCAATACATTAAATGAAAAAACTCTCACGCTATCGACGACACAAGTTTGCTGCGCCAGCTCTGATTATCGCCGCCCTGATTTCGTTGGGAACAACATTCTCCATCGCTAGCGCACTTCCCAACGCTCAACATATGGCGGTAACTTCGCAAAGCACCTTAATCGAAGAAGGAAAGCAAATCTTCGCGCGGGGCTGCTCTTCATGTCACGGGCTTAACGCAGAAGGTGGCTCAATTGCTCCTTCCTTAATTGGTGTGGGTGCAGCCTCTGTTGATTTCCAAGTGGGCACCGGTCGAATGCCGATGGCGGATATGAGCCAACAAGCGATGCGCAAAAAGCCGGCCTTTACTGAAGCCGAAACCGCCGCATTAGCTGCCTATGTAGCCTCATTGGCGCCTGGACCTGCATCCGTAACCAATGAGCAACTCACATTTGAGCGAGACGGAAATGTTGCCCAAGGTGGAGAACTCTTCCGAACCAACTGCGCAATGTGTCATAACTTTGCTGCCCAAGGTGGCGCATTGTCGCTTGGAAAATATGCGCCGACTCTCATGGGCGTAGAACCAAAACAAATTTATGAAGCGATGATCACAGGTCCTCAATCAATGCCAGTGTTTTCCAATAAAACAATTACACCGGCTGAAAAGCTATCCATCATTAAATGGATTAAGGCCGCGGAGAATGAACCTAGTTTGGGCGGTGCATCACTCGGACGTGTCGGTCCAGTAACCGAAGGTCTTCTTATCTGGACACTTGGATTGGGTCTCCTAGTAGGAGTCGCAGTCTGGCTAACAATGAAGGCGAGATAGTCGTGAGTAACGAACTCCAGAAGTTTTCCGATCCTGGTTTACCAGAGCATATTCATCGCAAAGCAGATACAGATCCCGCTGCCGCCAAAAAAGCGGAACGACAAGTAGCGATACTTTTCGGGCTCTCTGCAATCGGAACCATCCTGCTTATTGGTTCATACATATTTGTGAAGCCAAACAAATTCGTATTCTTGCCCGTTATGGGCGATACCAATGTTCAACAAGCCCTGTTGGGCGTTGGACTGGCGATGTCTACATTCTTTATCGGAATGGCTGCGGTTCATTGGGGCAAAACTTTGATGGATGACCGCGAAGTAGTTGCCGAGCGACATGAATTTCGATCACCAGATAGCGACCGCGCAGATTTTGTTGCCACGGTTAAAGAGCAAGGTGCAATGGCCGGCTTGGGTCGACGAACTCTTATCAAACGATCCATGGGAGTAGCGCTTGGACTGGTAGGACTTTCTCCGCTCGTTCTCTTGCGAGACATCGGACCTTTACCTAAGAAACAACTAGAAACAACTAGTTGGAAGGCCGGCACTCGCTTGGTCACTGATCCTGGAGACCGTCCCATTAAGCCTGCTGATTTAGAAGTTGGCGCAGTTGCTCAAGTTCTTCCGGAACTCATCCCTGGCACCGAAAGAACGCTAGAGAACGTGGGCAAGGACGCAGTATTATTGATTCGACTTCGGCCAGAAGATTTCAATTTAAATGCGCAGCGCCTGTCGTGGACGCACGATGGCATCATTGCATTTTCCAAAATCTGCTCACATATGGGTTGCGCCATTGCTCTCTATGAACAACAGACCAAACATCTGCTCTGCCCCTGTCACCAATCCACTTTTGATGTGACCAGAGCAGCAAAGGTAATCTTTGGGCCGGCTGCCAGACCACTGCCACAATTGGCATTAACTTTGGATACAGATGGATATTTAGTAGCAAAACAACCATTTACAGAACCTGTTGGACCTAGCTTCTGGGAGCGCTCGTCATGAGTAATAAAGAAAGAGTCGCTGGAAACGTAGCGGGCTACGTTGACGATCGAACTGGTGCAGCAAAATGGCTTAAGAAGAATCTCACCAAAGTATTTCCCGATCACTGGTCATTTATGTTGGGCGAAATTGCGCTCTACTCATTCATTATTTTGCTGCTTTCAGGTGTTTT
This sequence comes from Actinomycetes bacterium, assembly GCA_037130455.1. Classification (GTDB taxonomy): domain Bacteria; phylum Actinomycetota; class Actinomycetes; order Nanopelagicales; family Nanopelagicaceae; genus CAIMZW01. Next base: position 12,466 of record JBAXSZ010000019.1, read on the forward strand.
TCTTACCTTCTGGTTCGTCCCTTCACAACAAGACGTCATTTACACCGGAAGTTATGCGCCGCTAAGCAATGTGCCGATGTCGGCTGCTTATGCATCCACTTTGCATATCTCATTTGATATTCGCGGTGGATTGCTTATGCGCCAAATTCACCACTGGGCCGCTTTACTCTTTATGGCAGCGATTGTGGTTCACCTTTTGCGCGTCTTCTTTACCGGTGCCTTCCGTAAGCCACGTGAATTCAACTGGTTAATCGGAGTCGGGCTAGTCACTTTGGGCATCGTCGAGGGATCCTTGGGCTATTCCCTCCCCGACGATCTCCTTTCTGGAACTGGTATTCGAATCGCTGAGGCAATTTTGCAAGCCATCCCAGTTGTTGGTTCCTACCTGGCCTTCTTTGCATTTGGTGGAGCATTCCCAGGGCATGTGTTCATTCCAAGAATTTTTATGGTTCATATTTTGTTGCTGCCCGGAATCTTCTTGGCGCTAATCACCACTCACCTCATGTTGGTGTGGTACCAGAAGCACACCCAGTACCCAGGTCCAGGAAGAACTGAAAAGAATGTTGTTGGTTATCCACTTATGCCCGTTTATATGGCTAAAGCTGGTGGATTCTTCTTCATCGTCTTCGGAATCACCGCCTTCCTCGGCGCAGTGGCTTCGATCAACCCCATTTGGCTTTATGGCCCTTACACTCCCGGACAAATTTCGGCAGGTTCGCAACCAGACTGGTACATGGGCTGGCTGGATGGCTTAGTTCGAATGTCTCCGCCGATTGAAACCCACGCCTTTGGCCACACGATTTCGTGGAACATTCTTATTCCTGGATTAATTCTTCCTGGAATTCTCTTCACCGGCATGGCGCTCTACCCCTTTATTGAAAGTTGGATAACGGGAGATAAGCGCGAACACCATCTGCTAGATCGTCCAAGAAATGTTCCTAACCGAACTGCTCTTGGTGTCATGTCGCTTACATTCATTATGATCTCGTTAATCAACGGTGGTAACGACATCATCGCGACCCATTTCCACTTAACGATTAACGACATTATGTGGTTCACCCGTATCGGACTCTTTACCTTGCCTCCGATAGCTTTCGTGATCACCAAGCGCATCTGTTTATCGTTACAACGCGCTGATCGAGATTTGGTTCTGCATGGCAAGGAAAGTGGTCGATTGGTCATGATGGCCAATGGCGAATTCGTCGAGATCCATCAACCAATTTCCGCCGAAAAGGCTTGGACTTTGACTCAACATGAACAACCAGAAGCCTTAGCCCTAGGAGAAGCCGATAGCAACGGCATTCCGGCCGCCACAGGTCTGAAAGATAAATTGCGTGCGCGGATCAGCCAGGCCAATGCCGAGCAAATTCAAGCCGCTACTGAGACCGAAGCGAAAGAGTTAGAAGGCGGACATCACTAGTTCCACAGCTGGTATTCGTTCGGCTACTTCGGCAGATGCTCCAATCATTCTCGAGTTAATTCATGCTCTGGCACTTTATGAAAAGGCGCCGGAGCAGGTGGAAATTTCCTTGGAACAAATTGAGCGGGACTTTTTTGGCAGCCAACCTAAAGTCTTTTGCGAGATCGCAGAAAGTAACGGCGAAGTTGCTGGTTTTGCCATCTGGTTCTTGAACTATTCCACCTGGCAGGGCAAGCACGGCATCTACCTAGAAGATCTCTTTGTGAAGCCTCAATTCCGGGGCCACGGCCTGGGTAAAGCCCTGTTACAACACTTGGCACAGATCTGTCGAGAAAATGGGTACGGTCGCTTCCAGTGGTGGGTCTTGGACTGGAACGAGCCAGCTATCGAGTTCTACAAGTCCTTCGGAGCGATCGCTATGGATAGTTGGACTGTCTACCGAGTTACCGACGAACCTCTTCAAGAATTGGCAAAGAAAAAGCCCGAACTCAACTAAAGCGTCCGGGCTAAATTTTTTTACTCTTTAGTGGGCATCAACGTCAACACTTGGTTTTTCATATTCCAAGACGAAACCCAGAATGCTGATCAAAAGCGCACCTACGGCGATCAAGGTGAGCCACCAACCGATAAGTAACCCCAACCCAGCCGCAATTGCTGAGAGAGCGACTGGCAATGGCCACCATGAGTGCGGTGAGTAGAAACCCAAATCTCCCGCGCCATCGGCAATTTCGCCAGACAAATTGTCTTCTGGAAGAATCCCGCCGGTTCGCTTGGAGCTGAACCAGAAATAGAAGGCAATAAGGGCAGCCAAGCCCGAACTCAGTGAGATGCAAGCGATTCCTACGGCTTCGCCACCAACTCCGTAGTAAATCACGGTCATGATTGCGTAAAAAATTGAAAGTCCAAGAAAGAGTTTCCAGCCAAGTTTCATCGTTAGTGCCCCTCGTCAGTGTGCGCCATATGAGGATAGTGAAGATCGAAGGCCGGACGCTCACTTCGAATTCTAGGAATCGACAAGAAGTTATGTCGTGGTGGTGGACAAGATGTAGCCCACTCCAACGAACAACCATAACCCCATGGATCATCGACTGTTACCTTCGGACTGTTACGACTAATCCAAATATTAATAAAGAATGGAATCATCGATAAGGCCAAGAGGAATGAACCAATGGTTGAAATGGTATTCATGGTAGTAAATCCATCCGTGGCCAGGTAATCGGCATAACGGCGTGGCATTCCTTTAATTCCTAGCCAATGTTGGATTAAGAAGGTTAAGTGGAAACCAAAGAAGAGAGTCCAGAAATGAATTTTGCCCAGACGCTCGTTGAGCATATGACCTGTGAACTTCGGCCACCAGAAGTAGAAGCCAGCAAACATCGCAAAAACCACAGTCCCAAAAAGAACGTAATGGAAATGCGCAACAACGAAATAAGAAGCCGATACCGCAAAGTCCATAGGAGGACTAGCCAAAATGATTCCAGTTAGCCCACCGAAGAGGAAGGTAATGAGAAAGCCCATAACCCAGAGCATTGGAGTTTCAAAGGTTACTGATCCTCGCCACATTGTTCCGATCCAGTTGAAGAATTTCACTCCGGTTGGGACACCAATTAGAAATGTCATGAAGGAGAAGAACGGCAAGAGCACTTGTCCGCTAGCGAACATATGGTGGGCCCAGACTGAGACCGAGAGCGCAGCGATACCAATAGTTGCTGCAATCAAGCCTTTATAACCAAAGATCGGTTTGCGACTAAAGACTGGAAGAATTTCGGTAGCGATTCCGAAGAATGGCAACGCCAAGATATAGACCTCAGGATGTCCGAAGAACCAGAACAAGTGTTGCCACAACATGGCACCACCATTGGCCGGATCAAAGATATGCGAGCCAAAAAGTCGATCAGACTCCAAACCGAGGAATGCAGCGGCCAATGGAGGGAAGGCAAGTAGTACCAAAATCGAAGTTAACAAAACGTTCCAAGTGAAGATTGACATTCGGAACATCGTCATTCCAGGCGCACGCATGGTGAAAATTGTTGTAATGAAATTAACGCCCGTAAGAATTGTTCCAACGCCGCCGAGGGCTAAACCAATCACCCAGAGATCGCCACCGATACCTGGAGAGTACTGCGAATTAGCAAGGGGCGCATAAGCGGTCCAACCAAAGGAAGCTGCTCCGCCAGGAGCTAAGAAGCCACAGAAAGCCATAGTTCCACCGAAGAGATACAACCAGTAAGAGAGCATATTCAATCGCGGAAACGCTACGTCGGCTGCTCCGATTTGCAACGGCATGATGACGTTTGCAAATCCAGCAAAGAGCGGGGTCGCAAACATCAACAACATAATGGTGCCGTGCATAGTGAAGATTTGGTTGTACTGCTCATTGCTAAGAAATTGAAGACCCGGTCTTGCTAATTCAGCACGCAACATCAACGCTAATACGCCGGCAATCAAGAACCAGGCGAAGGAAGTAATCAGATACATATACCCGATCGTTTTGTGATCAGTAGAGGTAACCCACTTGACGAAAAGTTTTCCTTTTTTAGTCGGGATACGAGCGGGAAGTGCCCCCGTAGAGATGGATGGCTCTGCGTATGTGGTCATGATTAGGCCGCCTTAAGGGTGTTGAGATAATCCTGATATTGAGCCGGTGTTACAACCTTCACGGTAAATAACATTTGAGAGTGATTACGACCGCAGAGAATGTTGCACCGTCCAGGATAAGTACCTAATTTATTCGCCGAAAATTCGAGATGGTTTTCAACGTGTGGCAAATTTTGCATTTGAATCATAAAAGCAGGAATCCAGAATCCATGCACCACATCCGTTGAGGTCAAGGTAAATCGCACTTTTTCGCCCTGAGGTAAAACTAAAGTAGGCGGATGTGCTGGAGTTCCAGTTATGGTGCCTTTGTTACCTGCATGCGCATCATCGTAAGTGAATTGCCAAGACCACTGAATAGCGTTGACCGTGATGCTGTGTTTAGCTTGCGCAATTGGAGTCACCTTTGTTATCCGAGATTCATCGCGTGCGGTGTAGGCAAAGAGAACTGCAACAATTATGAATGGAATGACCGTGTAGGCAACCTCAGTAGGTACGTTGTAACGAGTCTGCTTTGGAAATTCTTCGCTCTTCTTTCGGTGAAAAACCGCAGGCCATAAAATAAGAATGGCTGTGACGACGCCTACAACTCCAGCCGTGATCCAGGCGCCTTGCCATAACGAAAGCGAAACATCGTTGACGCTAGACAACCCCTTCTCATAACCCAGTCCTGAAATATTGGAACTAGAACATGAAGAAAGCGTGGCAACGCCCGCTGTGGCTAAAAGAGCAGTCGTCAATCCCCGGTTCATACGCATTGGAGAAGGATAACGACCGATTTCGCTTAGACTGTAAAATCGGGGTACCGTTCTAAGCGTGGTTCCCATCACAGGAGAATTTCAGGCCGAAAGCCCGCTCCACCCTGCCGCTGCCGCCTTACTGGCCGAGAGCTTTGCCCGAGGCTGGGCCGACCCCCACAAACTTCACCGCGCTTCCCGCCAAGCGGGAATTCTGCTGGCCGAAGCGAAAGAGATTTACGCTCGTCACCTGGGCATACGGTCTGATTGGATCCACTTTCTGGGCGAACCGGATTTAGGCTTTCACCTGGGTATTTCTGGGCTGCTTCTCCCCAATTCCACCCTTTTTTATACCACCACTGACCGCGAAGAGGTTTTGGCTCTGGTACAGAGCCCGTTGGCCCGGCTCAATTCGCTCCAAATTCCCGTCGATCGCTTCGGGCAAGTCGATACAACGCAATTAGAGGCTCAAAGCCAGGATGTACTGATCTGGCAACTGGCAAATGGCGAAACGGGAACGGTACGAGAACCCCTTTCTGGCCGGGCCGGTTTCTCGGGATCGCTTTTCATTGACGCTACCGCCAGTGGAGCCGAAGTTGCTTTACCTTCCACATTTTCCTGTGCACTCTGGGATGCCCAAACCTGGGCTGGCCCGACAGGTTTGGGCATATTGGCAATCGACCCTCAATCTCAGTGGCGCAATCCGCTTCCGTCGCTTTCTGCCACTCAACTCTTGGGCTCGTTCTCCATTCCTTTAGCTCTATCTGGCGCAGTTGCATTAGAGCATTGGATCAGCGATCGTGCGAGCCAGAGAGCAAAATTAACTGAGATGAATTTACACATTCGAAATTTTCTTCAAGTGGAAATTTCAGATGTAGATATTGTGGAAACCTCCCCCACAATCTTGCTCGATCGATTGAGTTTTTCTTTCCTTTATGTCGATGCAGAACAACTGGTGAATGAAATGTCGGCGAATGGTTACTCGGTTGACTCTGGCTCCGCCTGCGCATCTAGCAATGTGGAATTCAGCCATGTGCTAGCCGCCATGGGTTATCTGACACATGGAAATATTCGTATGAGATTGCGTAACGATATTACTTGGCCGGATGTCCACCAATTTCTTTCAACGCTAAAAAGCGTTGTCGAAAAACTTCGGACAATATAACCGTGAAAGAAATAGATTGCCTGGGATTGAAATGTCCGTTACCAATAATTCTCATGGCAAAAGAATTGCAAACCCTAGCCGTTGGTGAATCTTTACTCCTCAAGAGCGATGACCCTGCAACAACTCCAGACCTTTCGGCCTGGAGCAGAATGACCGGCAACGGAATGGAAAAAATCCGTAAATCCACTTTTGTGATTACCAAAAAGTCTTAACCGTTCAACCCACTAAATGAGGTTTCACTTTTCCAGCAATCCGGCTTCGGGCTTTTTCTCCGTAAGCTAGTTCGAAACGATCTAGAAATTCGGTTTCAGTGAATCGGTACTCCTGCGTTCCCTTTGTTTCCAAGCAATATGTTGCAAGAAGAGAGCCCAACTGAGCGCACGTCTCATGATCTAGCCCAGCCGATAAACCAGATAGAAAACCCGAGCGGAAATTGTCGCCAATTCCAGTTGGATCTACCCGATTCTTTTCCAGCGGGCATCCCACCGTAATTGTTTCCTTCCCATGTTCCTCTATCTTTGCACCTGCCGAACCTAAAGTAATGACGCGAATTTTCACATGTGAAAAAAGCTCTTCATCGCTCCACCCAGTCTTTTGCAGCGCTAGGGCTAGCTCGTACTCATTCAAAAACAAGTACGTGGCACCATCTATCAACAACCGAATTTCATCTCCACTCATGCGAGCCAATTGCTGGGATGGATCGGCGGCAAAAGGAATCTGCATTTGCCGGCACGTCTGTGAATGACGCAGCATCGCTTCGGGATCATCTGGAGAGATCACAAGTAGATCGAAGCGGCCAACTTTTTCAATAATTGGGGCAAGTTCGATATCCCTTGCTTGGCTCATGGCTCCAGGGAAAAATGAGGCAATCTGGTTCAAGTCATCATCTGTCGTCACCATAAATGTTGCGGTGTAGAGATCTTTCGAAATTAAAACTTGAGAAGTATTAACCCCGTGGCGAGAAAGCCAGGCATCGTAGTCAGCCCAATCTTTGCCAACTGACGCGATCAAAATAGGGTGAAGACCTAGTGAGGCCATTCCAAATGAAATGTTGGCCGCGCACCCGCCCCTTCGGATATCCAAACTATCTACCAAGAAAGAGAGCGAGACTTTTGACAATGACTCAGCGACAAAGGAATCTGTGAATTTTCCAGAAAAGGTCATTAAATGGTCATTCCCGACAGATCCTGCCACCGCAATTCTCATGGGAGCATTATCTATCGGGAATAAACCCAAAGGTTGGTGAAACTATGCCAAGCCTGCAACTAAATTAATTAAATGAATCTCCACATGCGCAAGACCCTTGAGCATTTGGATTATCGATGGTGAAGCCTTGCTTCTCGATGGTGTCAACAAAATCGATCGATGCACCCATGAGGTAAGGAGTGCTCATTTTGTCGGTAACAACTTTGACGGCACCAAATTCAGTGACGTTGTCGCCCTCGAGGGTTCGATCGTCGAAATAGAGCTGGTAGCGAAGACCAGAGCAACCACCAGGTTGAACTGCCACACGAAGGCTGAGGTCATCGCGACCCTCCTGAGTGAGCAATGCAGCAACCTTTTCGGCTGCGACATCAGTTAAAAGGATTCCACTTGTTTGAATTGTGACCTCTGTGGCGGTTTCGGTGCTCATATTTTTCTCCCCGTATTAAATGTCTTCCGGTGCTTCAGGCGCTAAGGCTAGCGTCTAAAAGAACCCACTGTGGACCTGAAACATTCCCAGCCCAAGGATATTTCTTAAAAAAAGTGAATTTCTCATGAATTGGCGGGAAAGACTTGCCAGGTGGAGAATATGGGAATGTCCTTATCGGAATTATTGGTCCTCGGAACCGGCAGTGACTTAGGCAGCGAACGTGGTGTCTCCTGCGAAGGGGTCCTCCCCGAAGCTAGCGATCCATCTCTTATCGATAGAGCGACCCAAGCTCGTGCGGCACTGGGCGATCGAGCAATGGTCCTGGGCCACCATTATCAACGAGATGAAGTGATTGCCTTCGCTGATATCACCGGCGATTCCTTCAAATTGGCACAAGTGGCCGCATCCAATCCTCAAGCCGAATACATCATTTTCGCTGGCGTGCATTTCATGGCTGAGAGCGCTGATATTTTGACAATGCCCAACCAAAAAGTGTTCCTACCCGATTTAGCTGCCGGTTGTTCCATGGCAGACATGGCAACTGCTACCCAAGTAGATGACGCCTGGAAAATCTTCGAAAAACTAGGAATCTCGTCCCGAACTATTCCGATTACCTACATGAATTCCTCTGCCGCAATTAAGTCTTTTACCGGGAGGAACGGCGGCGCGGTTTGCACCTCTTCCAATGCCGAAAGAGCTATGAATTGGGCCTTTTCCCAAGGCGAGAAGGTCTTCTTCTTGCCAGACCAACATCTGGGAAGAAATACTGCCGTGACACAATTGGGCCTTTCGCTTAATGAGTGTGTCATTTGGAATCCATGGAAGGCGAATGGTGGGTTGACCGACGAAGAGATACTTAAAGCCAAAGTCATTCTTTGGCGCGGACATTGTTCCGTTCACGGTCGTTTTTCATTGCAAAATATTGAAGATATGCGTGCCAAAGTTCCAGGAGTGCAGATCTTGGTCCACCCAGAATGTCAGCATGAAGTTGTCACCCACGCCGATGTTGTGGGAAGTACGGAAAAAATCATTCAAACTATTGCTAACTCGCCCATCGGAAGCACTTGGGCCGTAGGCACTGAACTTAATTTGGTTCAACGCTTGTCTCGAACATTTACCGACCGGACCGTTCTCTTCTTGGATAAGACGGTCTGCTATTGCTCCACCATGAATCGAATCGACCTGCCACATTTGGTGTGGATCATGGAATCTTTAGTGCAAGGGCGCTTAGTGAATCAAATTTCCGTCGAAGCTCAGACGGCAAAATACGCGAAAGTTGCATTAGAAAGAATGCTGGCTCTACCGTAACCACATGAGCGAACAATCAGATCAGCATTCAAACTCTGGCAAGGGTCGAGCGACTCCTAAACGTAAAGATGCCGAGGCGAAACGAAAAGTAAATTCTTTGGCCCCAGCGGTAACAAAAGAGGCAAAGGCTCGCGATAAAGCTGCCATGGTAGAGCGCCGAAAAGAAGCCCGAGCGGCCTACATGCGTGGTGAAGAAAATGCCCTTCCAGCCCGCGATCGCGGCCCAGTGCGCAAGTTTGTCCGCAACTACGTGGATTCCCATATCTCCATCGGAGAATTCTTTCTTCCAGTTATTGTGATCGTTTTAGTGTTGACGGTGATTCCGAATAGATACATTCAACTGATGGCAATCATCTTTATGTACACAGCGATGCTCTATGCCTTAGTTTCCGGATTCTTCTTTACTCGCAAGATTCGTAAGGAAATCAATAAGCGCTTTCCTGGCGAACCCACTAAAGGTTTGGGAATGTATGGCTGGTTGCGTTCAACACAGATGCGACGCATGCGCGCCCCATCCCCGCTGGTTTCCCGCGGAGACAAGGTCTAAAACATTTTTCAGAAGGATTGCCTAACGAAGAATTAAGGCCGAGGATTTGGACTTTGATTCTTCATTGGATCCATCTCTGGAAGATCTCCTAAGATTTCGTTGACCGATTTCATTACCGATTCATCTAATTTCACACCTGCAGCTTTGACATTCTCTTTCACCTGAGAAGGTTTCGTTGCACCCATGATGACTGAAGAAACATTCTTATTCTGCAGCGCCCATGCCAAGGCGAATTGCGACATGGTCAATCCAACTTCTTGTGCAATTGGAATGAGATTTTGAACGGCGGTGAGCACTTCATCGCGCATCCACCCGCTAATCATCCCTGCGCCGCCATTCTTATCGGTTGCTCGGGAACCCACGGGAGGTTTTTTGCCTGGCATGTACTTACCGCTCAAAACGCCTTGTGCCATTGGCGACCAGACAATTTGGCCGATTCCCTCTTTCTCCGACAAGGGGATAACTTCGCGTTCAATGACTCGCCATAACATGGAATATTGCGGCTGGCTTGATACGAAGGGGCTGAAACCGCGAGACTTTTGAATATCAATAGCGGCAGAAATTTGGTCAGCGCTCCATTCGGAGAAGCCAATGTAATGAACTTTGCCTTGGCGCACGAGATCATCAAATGCCCGCAGCGATTCCTCAAGGGGCGTTTCAAAATCAAAGCGATGGAATTGATAGAGATCAATATGGTCGGTATTAAGGCGCTTCAAAGAAGCATGGACCGATTCCATAATGTGTTTTCGCGATAGTCCACGGTCGTTCTTACCTGTCCCTGTTGGCCAGTACACCTTGGTAAATAGTTCGTAACTCTCCCGACGAACTCCCTTTAAGGCTTTACCCAGAACAACCTCAGCGCGAGTTCCGGCGTAAACATCGGCGGTATCAAAAGTAGTTATCCCAGCAGCAAGCGCGGCACGAACACATTTAATAGCCGCATCTTCCTCAACTTGAGAACCGTGAGTGATCCAATTTCCGTAAGAAATCTCTGAGACATACATTCCACTACTGCCGAGGCGACGATATTCCATGCTTTAAAGCGTACTCTGTCACCATGAAAAAGTTCTCTCTAGCCTTTGCCGTCGCGTTGGCCTTTATGACGATTCCCTTTTCTAACGCCCATGCAGATAACTCTCCGTCACAAACGCCCGTGGCCACAAGCCAGACACCTGCGGAGCAGCCCAAAGGTGATGATTCTGATAAGCGCGAACACAGCATTCGTGAAGACGAACACGGCACGGAATTCCTACCTATTGCCATCGTCATAGGGTCAATCGCGGTTGCCATAGGACTGGCCATAGGAATTAGCCGTCGTCCTCGGTAAGTCTGGATACTTCTGACCCCGAAAGTGGTAATTTTCTCTCGCCGATAGATCTCTGTATCTCTTGGCGGCAATGTGTTTAGCGAAGTTCGGTGAAATTCCGGCGCTGTCCCGCAACTGTGAAGATCGAAAGATCTAAGCCAGGTCGCCTAGCCCAAAGCTGAAGTATCCGACCTCGGAGGAAGGTCGGGCCTCACTCTCTTAAGAAATTAGGAAAGTTTCGCCCACTTCCTCCCTCAAAGTTTGAGGGAGATTTTTATGTTGAAAAGACGAGTACTTTCACTCGCAGGAGCAATTCCAGTTTTTCTACTAGCCACATCTATTTCATATCCGGCATTTTCAGCTACATTTTCACAAGGTGAGCCTTTTCCAGTAACGCTTCAATCCGGCGGAGTAGTCACGGTCATCCCGCAGGCTCCTAAACGGATAATTTCCCTCTCCCCAACCGCCACCGAAATACTTTTCGCCGAGAATGCGGGTAGTCAAGTTATCGCTGTCGACAGTCTTTCCAATTATCCAACTAGCGCACCTATAACAAAATTGAGTGCTTTTAGCCCAAATGTGGAAGCGATAGCTGCCAAGCGACCAGACTTAGTTATTTTGTCGGCGGATGCCACAAACTCCGTGAGCATTCAGAAGGCATTACGTTTGTTGAAAATTGCCGTGCTGGTTGAGAAAGCACCAACTCAAATTTCCGGAGCATATTCAGAATTCATTACTATCGGAAAAGCCACTAATCACGTGAGCGATGCAAAACTCTTGGTTTCTCACGTTAAGAATTCGATCAATTCAATAATCGCAAAGTCGCGCAAGAATCGCTCAATAACTTTCTTTCATGAATTAGATAACACGCTCTACTCAGCCACCTCCAACACATTTATCGGCCACGTTTATTCATCTCTTGGTTTGAAAAATATCGCAGATAAGGCTCAAGGAGCGGATGCATCTGGATACCCACAACTTTCGCAAGAGTACTTAGTGACTGCTAATCCGCAGATCATTTTTCTTTCGGATGCTCAATATGGTGAGAACTTGCAGACGGTATCCACCAGACCCGGATGGGCTCAAATTTCGGCTGTCATGAATTCGAACGTGGTGCTGTTTCCAGCAGATATAACTTCTCGTTGGGGTCCGCGCTTAATTGATTTCTATCAATCCATCTCCGATGCAATGGCAAAAGTTGCCTAGCCGATCCTGGTTCAGCGGATGAAAATGCCGACACGTAAAGACCCATCAGCGCCACAGATGGGTCCTATGTGGAATTGGCGCATCACTGCGATTAGTGCCGTCGTTCTCTTTGCAGTAGCGGTTTTAGGTGTCAGCCTTGGTCCCATCCACCTGAACTTTTTGAAAGTTATCAAAACGCTCTTCGGTTTTCCACATGGGCTTCAAGGTCAAGAACGAGTCCTTCTACTTGATCTACGTCTGCCTCGAGTTTTGTTGGCCGCTCTGGTAGGTGCCGCACTTAGTACCAGCGGTGCCGTATATCAAACTGTTTTTCGAAATCCGCTTGCAGATCCCTATTTATTAGGCGCCGCCAGTGGTGCAGGTCTAGGCGCCACTCTTGCGATCACAAGTTCCGGAGGAAATGTCTATGGGCTTCTCCCAATTTTTTCTTTCGTTGGCGGTGTTTTGGCCGTACTCACGACATTCTTCATCTCTGGAAGATTCTTTGCTGAACCTAATTCGCTACTGCTATCTGGAATTGCAGTCGGGTCATTTGGAACTGCAATTCAAACCTATTTGCAGCAACGTCATAGCAGCGCATTGCGGCCCGTCTACTCATGGATACTTGGGGAGCTCACGATTGCCAATTGGCAAGTTGTACGTTGGTCCTGTCTCTACATAGTTTCAGCAATTTTGATCTTGATTACCGTTTCAAAACAATTGGATGGATTACTTCTCAGTGATGAAGAATCTTTTTCACTGGGCATCAATCCGAACAAATTGCGAATAATCGCGGTGGCCGCTGCAACATTGGCGACAGCTACAGCTGTTGCCGCCAGCGGCTTGATCGGCTTTGTCGGAATCGTTGTGCCACATCTGGTGCGAGGAATAACCCACCGAGTCACCAATCGTTCACTGGCAACTATGGCATTTGCCGGTGCAGCCTTCTTGGTTTTAGCCGATCTTGGCGCACGCACATTGCTCTCCCCAGCCGAACTTCCCATTGGCGTTATTACAGCCTTCGTTGGCGCCCCTTTCTTCCTTTTTGTGCTGCGAAAGAAACGAGTTGGATCATGATCAGTATTAAAGACTTAACAATTCGCATTGGTGAGAAAGTCATCTTGGATCATATTGATCTCACTATTCCGGAGAACTCATGGACTTGCTTAGTTGGCCCCAACGGCGCTGGAAAGACCACACTCCTTAAAGCCCTGCTTGGAGTTACTCCCTATTCTGGCTCTCTCCGGGATGACAACGTGGAGGTTTATCGCAATCAGAAACGCAACGTTGCCTTTGTCCCCCAGCAACCACAAATTCCTGCCGGGATGACGGTTAGCGAATATGTAATGTTGGGTCGTTCCAAGCGCGATGGCTGGGGAAATGAATCCGTTCGGAGCCGTTCGTTAGTTCAAAATATTTTGGAGCAAACCCAACTGTTCGGCTTACACAATCAATACATAACTAGGCTTTCTGGTGGCGAAATGCAACGTGCCTTAATTGCTCGGGCCTTGGCGCAAGAACCGAAATTGATTCTGCTTGACGAGCCAACCAGCGCCCTGGACTTGCACCATCAAATATCAACTTTGAACAACATAGAGCTCCTAAAAGATTTAGGGGTGACCATCATTTCCACCATGCATGACATCACCTTGGCTGCAATGTATGCCGAGCGAATCGTTGTTATGCATGAAGGCAAATTATTGCTAGATGGCTTGGCTCAATCTGTAATTCACTCGCCCGAATTAAAGATGGCTTTTGACAACCGAATTAATGTTTACACATTAGATAGCGGTCGCCCCGTGATCGTGGCCGCGAAGGACTATCTCAACTAACGGACTCTGGATTCCACGAACGGAATTTTGACAACTTCGGCAGCGCTCAACCTGCCCCGAACATCAATTTCCACGTGATCGCCAACTTTTACCGATGGCGAAATCAATGCAAGCGCAATTCCATGTTTGAGAGTAGGTGAGAAAGTTCCACTGGTTACCTCGCCAATTTCATTCCCCCCGACCAGCACTTTCATTCCCGCTCGAGGAATTCCTCGATCTAAAGATTTCAGACCTCGGGAAATTCGCGGCAGCCCTTGTTCTTTTTCAGCCGCTAAGGCGCTACGACCTAGAAAATCGCCCTTATTCATGGCAACAGCCCATCCAGCATTTGCTTGCAGTGGGGAGATATCCAAAGAAAGTTCATGACCATGGAGTGGGTACCCCATCTCAGTTCGCAAAGTATCTCTGGCGCCCAATCCGCAGACTCGCCCACCTAATTCATTAACTTGTGCCACCAAAATTTTCCAGAGCGGCAAAGTGCTGCTCCAAGAAGGCACCAATTCATACCCGAATTCACCGGTGTATCCAGTGCGACAAATAATCACCGAACCTAATTCAGGATGGAGAGGTAATTGCACCTGAGTAAATTCCATGTAATCCAATTCCAGATCGACACCCAGAGATTGCATAACCTTTACTGAAAGCGGGCCTTGTAATGCAAGTACCCCGTAACTGTGATGTATGTTTTCTATGACAATGTTCGCCGGCGCGTGTTCTGCAAGAACACGCGCCACCTCAGCGCAATTGGCTGCGTTGGGAATGAGAAAGAAATCACTCTCACTATTCTGATACACGATGAGGTCGTCAATGACGCCGCCTTGAGAATCGCAGATCAGGTTATATTGCGCACTTCCAGGAGCAACGCGATTGAGGTCGTTGGTCAGAATCGTATTTAGATAATTTAAGGATCCGGTACCGACAACAGAAATCTTTCCTAAATGGGAAACGTCAAAGAGCCCAACACCTTCACGAACAGCAACGTGTTCAGCTAAGACTCCACCCGGAAAACCTTCGGAGGTGCCTTTAGGATATTCAATAGGCATATCCCACCCGCCAAAATCGGCCAATTTAGCTTCAGCGGCGACGTGCCATTCATAAAGAGGAGATTTCATATCCCTAACTTATCTGCAACGGAGAGAAACTTCGCGTAGGCTCTGATTACTTCAAAGAATAGGTAGATATGACTTCG
>JBAXSZ010000002.1:0-114695 GCA_037130455.1 Actinomycetes bacterium
TTATTTCTTAATCGGGGATTACTAGGCTCCGATCTCCGTTCCATGCGGCAGTCAGTAGCATGAGGATAGTGTCGTAGTCACTTCTGCCCGGATGATTTTGTAGAAGGCGCGTTACCAGCAAGGTTCGTTCGGCAATGACTGGAAGGTCGGTTTCGCTGATTCCAATTTCTTTTAATGATTGTGGAATCCCAATAGTCTTTAGAAGATTTTCGCACCAGAGAATAAATTCTTCGGAAAATTCTAGAAGGCTCTTGTTGCCCTGAACTAAGCCCACGGCCCGGGCAAGTTGGCTCATTCGTTCGGCGCAAACGATTTTCAATTGCGTTAGGACATATGGCAGAAGCAATCCCACTCCGAGCCCATGTGGGGTATGAGTGAGGGCGCCAATTGGGTATTGCATGGCATGAGGACATCCGGTACCACCGTGTGCAAATGCCAAGCCGGCCCACATCGCAGCTTGTGCAACTTCGGAACGCGCATCTAAATCAGCGCCGTTTCGCCATGACTTCTCCAAATTGTGAGCCAGGGCAGAAATGGCTTTAAGGGCATATTCATCAGTGGTCGAATTTTGACCAATGAATATGGTGTCTACCAAATCCGACGCGTGTAAATCTTTTGAGCGGGCCAAAAAAGATTCAATGGCATGACATAGCGCATCTGTTCCAGAGTGAGCCGTAACGGAAGGGGGACAACTCAATATCAACGTCGGATCGATGACAGCGAAAGTTGGAATGAGATAAACACTCGATATGCCGACTTTTAGCGCGCGGTTGGGATCTGTTATGACGGCGACTGGAGTTACCTCAGAACCGGTACCGGCTGTTGTTGGAACTGCAATGAGCGGAATTGTAGGACCTGGAACTTTAGCTTCACCGTAGTACTCTTCTGGCCTGCCACCGTGAATCAGTAACAATCCCACCATCTTTGCTAGATCTATAACCGTTCCACCACCGATAGCAAGGATGACGTCGATATTCCTCGATTGGCATAGTTCAACTGCTTCATCAATATCTGAAATGGGAACGTCGGCCTTAGCCCGAGAAAAAATAGACACGGAATCCATTGCAGCGGTAACGCTTTCGATTATTTCTTGGATCAAGGGAAGAGATACCAATTGATCATCGGTCACGATGAGCAAACTGGAACCTTCTCGCGAACAAATCTTGACCAACTCTTGACGGCTATCCAAAGCCACAATCGTTTGCCGAGGTGTTCTTAAAGTTTTGGGGCGAAATTCCATGGTTTTGAGCATAACCATGCGGTGACTCCTGTCTACCCAAAGCCGGCTTTTCATGCTTCCATTCCTTCTAGACCGACTCTCTAAAATAATCTCCACAAATGCTTCCCATCGGCCAGATATCTCTTTATAGTTTGTAAACCGTTTACCGTTCACAATTCCGGGGGAGGAAATTAATGGTAATTAGAGGAAAAGTTCGCAAATTGGCTATTACCGTAGCCATTGGAGCTTTGCTTTCAGGAACGGTCCTGGGGGTCCAAAGTTCTAATGCTGCATCAGGTAGCAATTGCAATCTTAAATCAAAAGCAACAACAGCCAACTGTGAATCGGTAACTTATGCCGCTCTTCAGCGCGTTGGCTCTCTGGACAAGTTAAATCCAGTTGGTGGATATACCGAAAGCCAGATGGTCTATATCACTTCTGGCCTGCTCTATCGCTTCAATGCCAGCGGCGTACCTTGCCGTGACCTAGTAACAGAGGAGACAGTTTCCTCTGACGGCTTGACCGTTACGGAAAAACTTCGAACCATCAAATATTCAGATGGAACACCTTTCGTGGCAGACGATGCTGTAAATCAATTCAACCGTTGGGTTGATTCCAAGTTGTCATCTGCTTATATCGATAAGGTGAGCAAGGTTGTTGCAAAGGATGATCACACATTGGTGTGGACCTTGAAATCTCCTTATCCAGATTTCCACTTTGCCTTAGCCCAAGAATTCATGGGAATCCATCCTGCCGATCGCACCAGTACCAAAGAAAAGGCGGCTGCATACTTTAAGAATCCAGTCTCTGCCGGTCCAATGATGGTGAAAACCTTCGTACCAGGGACTGACCTTTTCGTAGTAGTAGCAAATCCAAATTACTGGGCAGTTCCAGTAACGAAGGAACTTCGCGTTGTCACCATGCCAGATGCCAACACTCGACTTGCCGCATTCCAAGCCAAGTCAGTGGACTATGTTCAAGAGTTGCCACTAGCGGCGACATCAACCAAGTGGGATAAGAGCCAATATCGTGCGTTCACCGCCTTTGACTCTGGAACATTTATGTTGGCTTTCAACATGGGATCCGGTCAAGGAAATCCAGCTCTGAAGGATGCTCGAGTCCGTCAGGCAATTTCAGCAGCGGTTGACCGCGCTCAGATCATGCGCGTGGCATTTAACAACCTCTCTAAGCCAAACTGTGGAATGCAGTTCAACCACAACAACAAGTACTACCTCTGCTCGCTACCTAAGAATGGCGCTCGCGATCTAGGACTTGCCCGAAGCCTGCTTAAGGCAGCCGGATATGCAAAGGGCTTCAAGGTAACGATGGAAGTTCCTAATCGTGTTCTGTGGCAAGATGCAGCACAAATTGTTAAGGATAACTTGGCCCTGGTTGGCATTGATGTCACCATTGACATGGTTACACCAGATACCAATATCGGACCTAAGTTCATTACCTCGCCAACTCGTGCGTGGGACATGATGTGGTTTGGAAATAACGCAGCAACTCCAATTCTTCAACTTTCCAACTGGTTCAAGCCAGGTGGAATCTGGGTTGCTAATGCAAACGTTCCTGATGCCACAGTCGCTGCAAGCGGTAAGTTGCTAGATGAAGCAGCTTCTGCAACAGATTCAGATACCATCAAAGCCAAATTGACTGCGGTTGAGAAGATTGCGTATGACATCTCATCCTTCATCCCAATTGGTACTCGTTTCTACTACTCAGGTAGCTTGATCGCTCCAGGATTAGTCGAAGCATTGATGCCAGGTCAGTTGGAGTTTGTTGTTACGACGAATCCACCACTACCAACTAATTAATCGATTAGAAAAGTAGAAAATCGCTGAGTCGCAACTCGTTGCTCGGCATAGTTTGAGAAGGTAAACAGAGTTAGATATTGACTCTGTTTACCTTCTTGATTGAATCAAGGGTGCACGGTAGGCCCAAGTGTCTAGTTTTAGGGAGGCGGCGGTAGTGAAAAATCAAGTTCTTCGGAAAATACTAGGTCGCTTGGTACGTGCATTCTCAGTGTCATTTTGGGTGATGTTTATTTCATTCACCATTATTCGCTTAACTCCTGGCGATCCGGCCGCTGCGCGTCTGGGTGTTGAAGCCGGTAAAGCCGCAACGGATGCATTACGAAAACAGTTAAAACTTGATGTAAATCCCATTCAACAATTCTTCAGTTACACCAATGGGCTCTTTCATGGCGACCTTGGGATTTCGCTGCAAACTGGACGTCCGGTTCTAGATATTGTGAAGAGCACTCTGCCGGTCACGTTAACATTAATTTTGCTGTCAACGGCCGCCGCGGTAATCATCTCTATTCCGATTGGAACCTATATTGGCTGGTCGGGGAAGTCATCTTCCGTTTATGCATTTCGTACTTTAACTTCTATTATTTTGGCTACTCCTAATTTCTTCATAGCTATGATCGGAATTCTATTTTTCTCCGTTCGGGTCAATTGGGCTCCAGTATTTGGGTACACGCCACAATTTCCTGGCAACTTAAAATATCTGTGGCTTCCAGTGGCAGTAAATACTTTGATCATGACTGCAGTGGTTTCTCGAGTTCTGTCTAGTTCGGTCTTGGAAACAAAAGGTGAAGAGTTCGTCGAAACTGGAATAATTCGTGGAGTTGGACGTTTGAGATTTTTCTGGTTTTACATTCTTAAGCCCTCATTGGCTCCGACGGTGGTCTTGTTGTCATACATGATGGGAACCATGTTGGGCGCGACCGTTATTTTGGAAACTATATTTACCTTGCCAGGAATTGGTCGAGAAATGATCGGCGCGGTATTGACCAGTGACTATCCGGTAGTCCAAGGAATTCTCCTATTTTTTGGTTTCATTACCGTTGCATTGAGCTTTGCCGGCGACCTCATCGCATTTTGGCTGGATCGACGGGTGAAGATATGAACGAATTAACTCGCAAACAGAGATTTAAGAATTGGTTAGCTTTGCCCGGCGGCTGGGGAATCATGATCGGCTCGATCATGTTCGCCGCAATCGTCATCATGGGAATTTTGATCCCCATCTTCGGTCCATTTAAACCCAATGCTTTTGTTGGCGATCCTTCCATGGCACCGTCGTTTAAACATCCATTCGGCTTGGATCAATTGGGCAGAGACGTTATGTCGCGAACCTTTGCCAGCGTGTGGATTGATATAGGAGTCTCCTTCTTCGGCGTCACTATCCCGCTTGTTATCGGAACTATTATTGGAATCCTTCTAGGCGTCACTAAGATCAAAGTGATCAGATCGGTCGTGAGTTCGATTATTGATGGAATCAACGCTTTTCCATTGCTCGTGGTTGCCGTTGCGATGCTGGCGTTCTTTGGCGCGGGATTGAAGAGCGTCATTATTATTTTGTCGATCACTAACTGGGCTAGATATGCCCGTATTGCCAGAACGCGCGCGGTCGTTGTTTCGCAACAGAACTACATTGAAGCGGCTCGAACGTTGGGGTATTCGAAATCTCGAATTGTTGTCAAACACATAGCCCCAAATGTTTCTGCGGAATCAGTGGCATATGCCCTCAGCGACTTCATCATCGTTATCACCGTGATTTCGGGATTATCCTTTCTAGGTTTGGCAGCGCGACCGCCTGCAGCTGAATGGGGATCGATGATTGCAGATGGTCGCGCATATTTAGCTAATGGTTGGTGGATGGTTATTTTTCCTGGACTAGCGCTCTGTTGGGCTGCTATTTCCTTGTCTTTCATCGTTGAAGGTATGTCCCGTCGAGACCGAGGTAACTCATGACTTCGAATTCGCTGGTTTCCATTAATGAGTTAAAGATTGATGTTCGAATTACTAAATCACTTCGGTTAAAGATTGTCGATAGCGCCACTTTTGATGTTGAACGAGGTCAAATTCTGGGTTTGATTGGTGAATCCGGTTCAGGGAAAACCATGCTCTGTCGATCTCTGGTGGGCACGTTAGGCCGTCGTGGGGCTTACATTGCCGGTGGGGATTTGGTATTTGATGGAATTGATTTGATAACAGCTAAGCCTGCGGATTGGCGCGATATTCGCGGGAAGCGAATTGGATACGTTCCGCAAAGTGCGTTGGCCGGACCAAATCCGGTTATGACTATTGGCGCCCAATTGGCAGAAGCCATCGAGCAATCTGAAAACCACGATAAGGATTACATTCGTAAGCGCAGTCTTGAGTTATTGGAAATTGTGCAAATAAGACGACCAGAAATTGTTATGAAGCAATATCCTTATGATCTTTCTGGTGGGATGAAACAACGAGTCATGATCGCATGTGCGATTGCCCAACAACCATCGCTGATTGTTGCTGATGAACCAACGACTGGTCTGGATGTCACAGTTCAAGCAGAGATTATGGATTTACTTAAGCGAATTCGCAGTGAATTTAATACCTCGATAATTTTAGTCTCTCATGATTTGCCACTCATCAACGATGTTTGTGATGACATCGTAGTAATGCACGCTGGTGCTACGGTCGAAAAAGTTAGTTCTGCGCAGGTGTCCCATTCTTTGCATCCGTATACCCGCGCTCTCTATAGCTCTCGTATCGACTTGGTAGAACCTAAAGGTCAGTTGATCACTATAAAAGGTCAGCCGCCAACAGTCGGTCAGTGGCCATCGGGCTGTCGCTTTGCAGATCGGTGTGATTTTGTCGTTGATTCGTGCAGACGCGCTTCAGCGGTTCCGCTAGTTTCGGTGGCGCAGGATCATATGACGGCCTGTTTACGCTACGACCAGATTGGAAAGTGATTATCGGCTATGAATTTACTTGAAGGTCAAGATGTCACGGTGCATTTCAATGTCCATGGCGGCGTCATAAAGGCCGTGGATCTAGTTAATTTTGCATTGCCTCAAGGTCAAATAGTTGGAATTGTCGGCGAATCCGGTAGCGGCAAATCTACATTTGCCAGAGTCTTGGCTGGAATCCAAATTCCGACTTCGGGATCGGTGTCATACCTGGGAAAACCGATTCAAGAGGGAAAAATCACTTTTAAAGGCGAGCTTCGCCAGGCAGTCCAGATGGTTTTTCAAGATCCCTATGGATCACTCAATCCACGAATGAGAATTATTAGCGCCGTTGCAGAAGCGGTGCGCCAGCATCAAAATGTAGAGAAATCGGAAGCGAAAGAGATCGCTCAAAAGTTGTTGGAGAGCATGGGCATCAGCGCTCTGGACTCGCGCAAATATCCCAGCGCACTCTCCGGCGGGCAGCGACAACGCGCATCGGTTGCCAGGGCGCTTTCCGCTCAGCCAAAAATCTTGATCGCAGATGAACCTACATCGGCTATCGATCAAAGTGCTCAAGCCCAACTGCTGGGTCTCTTTAATGAATTGATTAAAGATGGCCTCTCCATAGTTTTGGTATCCCACGATCTCGGTGTTATCCGATATCTCTCAGATTATGTATATGTCATGAAAGATGGAAAGTTTGTTGAAGAAGGTAAGACCGAAGCGATCTTCAATAGCCCCAAAGAGGAATACACTAAAAAATTGATTTCATCGATCCCAGGACATATGTCCCGATAATCTCTGGGATACGGGAATACTTGCCCCGTGAAGACAATTACTTGGGATCAGGGCATGTGGCTCAACAAACCAGAATCTCTCAAAATTGTTGGTACTTCATTCTATGTAACCGCAAAACCAGAGAGCGATTTCTGGCGCCATACCTCTTATGGTTTTGTCCACGAAACTGCCCATGTGCTGCTTAACGATTTTCCAAATAACTGTGCCATTGAAGTTTCTTTCATTTTAGATTACCGCGGGACTTTCGATCAGGCGGGTCTGATTGTCTACGCTGATGAAAAACGATGGACGAAAGCTGGCATTGAATTTTCTGATGGTGCGCCGCAATTGGGAGCTGTCGTCACTGACCAAAAATCGGATTGGTCGGTTGCACCAGTACCTGAGTGGTTTGGAAAAGAAGTCACCATTCGTGCAAGTCGAAGCGGCGATGCGCTGACAATCAGGGCCCGGTGTGCAGGACCATGGCGATTAGTGCGGCTCGCTCCGCTCAATGAAGCGCTCCACTGGCGCGCAGGCTTACATCTAGCCTCACCTCTTCAAGAAGGCTTGACCGTTCAATTCACTCGCTGGGAAAGTGGCGAAGCCGATGAAACTCTTCATGAGGATTTTTCTTAAACCAGAGCGCTAAACTGCCAGCACGCGTCAGAATTTCAAGGTAAGTGAAAGGTGGTCAGCCAGATGAATTTAGAAGAAGCCCTAGCTGACATAGCCGAAATGATCGAAGATCCTTCCACTTTAGTTCGTGCCGTCCTTTCTGGTAGGCGGAGAAATATGAACCCTGCGGTCCAGCGAGTCGATATGAGACCAGTGTTACTCAAGGGGTCGCTCGTTCTTCATGTAATGGAAAATGACGGAGTGAGGACAACCGCCAAGAACTACTTGCCGAAGGAATTAAATATTCGCGAACTCTTGGAAAGTGGTTACGCCAACATCTTGGCTGAATCAACTACTCGCTCCTTGAGCGTCAGGATTTCTAAAAAGGGTCAGGCTCTTGTACATGAAGAAAAGAAAGTGTCTGAACAAAATCTGTCTCACGATCGCAGCAAGAAAAGATTGCTGGATTCGGCAGATCCATACTTAGTGAAGATCGGTATCTCGGATTCGGCCGGAAAGATAAAACCTTCGCGCCAGGATAAGTTCACGCAGGTGGAAGAGTTCCTGCGAATCTTGGAACCAACCCTTGACTCGTCATTAGCAGCAGGTCATTTGTCTGCACCTACCATGAAAAAGCCACTGACGATTGTTGATCTGGGCTGCGGACATGCTTATTTAACCTTTGCCGCACATCAGTACCTGACAAAAAAATCTACCCCAGTCCATGTCATTGGAATTGATATCCGGGAAGACTCTCGTCTTCGAAATGAAAAGATTGCCCAAGAATTGCAGATCGATAACACTATTGAATTTCAGGCCGGGGAAATCTCTCAGTTACCACCATCGTCGGTCGACGTCGCAATTGCGCTACATGCTTGCGATACCGCGACAGATGATGCCCTTGCTTGGGCGGTAAAAAGCGGTGCCGCGATGATTTTGGCCGCCCCGTGCTGTCATCACGACATTCAGAAACAGATGAAGGATGCGCCAGAATCTTGGGGGTTGGTCACTAGGCACGGTTTGCTTAAGGAGCGAATGGGCGATCTATTAACAGATGCCATCCGAGCTCACATACTTCGACTACTTGGTTATCGAGTGGACACTATTGAATTCGTGGCTGGCGAACATACACCTAGGAATTTGATGATTCGGGCTGTGCGAACTGGGGCCGCTCCAGATCCGACAGAAGTGAGTAAGTACCTAGATCTGATTCAGCAGTGGCATATTGAGCCAGCTTTGGCAAAACGACTTTCCATGGAACTTTCCAAAGTCGGAGTAGCAGTCTAGTAAGTAGTGTCACTAGCATTTCAGTTATGACATTCGACGTGAGCAAAGTCCGTGCCCATTTTCCAGCTTTAGCCAGCGGTATAGCCTTCTTTGATGGCCCAGGTGGCAGCCAAGTACCAGATGTTGTTGGCGCGCGAATATCGCAAGTCATAACTTCAGCAATATCCAACCGTGGAATGGTTACAAGTTCGGAGCAAAACGCACAAGAGATTGTGCTCGAATTTCGTCAAGCAGTAGCTGATTTAGTGGGAGCTAATCCTGGGGGAGTCGTTTACGGCAGAAGCTGGACCCAATTAACCTACGACTTTTCCCGCTCGCTGGCTAAGACGTGGAGTGAGGGCGATGAAATTATTGTCTCCAGATTGGATCACGATTCTAATGTGCGCCCATGGATTCAGGCTGCAGAAAGTGTTGGCGCTGTCGTTAAGTGGGCTGAATTTGATCTCGCTACTGGTGAAATGGAACCCGCTGTTATCGAATCCCTACTTACTTCTCGAACTAAATTAGTAGCGCTCACCGGAGCATCCAATGTCTTGGGGACGAGACCAAATTTGAAAGTCATATCAAAAAGTGTTCATAAAGTCGGCGCACTTTTTTACGTCGATGGAGTTCATCTCACGCCACATGCCCCGATAACCGTTGCCGACATCGGAGCCGATTTCTATGGCTTCTCTGCCTATAAAATATTTGGGCCACATTGCGCTGCCTTGGTGGCAGACCCAGCGCTGCTTGCCTCCATCAAGAATGACAAACTACTTCCTTCAACAGATGATGTTCCAGAACGATTTGAATTCGGAACTCTGCCTTATGAAATCATGGCTGGGGTAACTGCAGCAATCGATTTCATTGCGGGGATGGGTGGCAGTAAATCAACCGATCGTCGTGAACGAATTCTTACTTCCATGACCGAATGCGAAGAACATGAAACCGAATTGATCACCTATATGGAGTCAGGAATTTTAACTTTGCCAAAAATTCGTCTATATAGCCGAGCAGAAAATCGGACTCCAACACTGTTCTTCGATTTCGAAGGAATTGATTCCGCTGATGTCTATCGATATCTAGCAACGAAGAAGATCAACGCCCCAGCAAGCAATTTTTATGCAATCGAATCCTGTTTGGCCCTTGGTCTGGGTTACGGTGGTGCGGTTCGTACTGGTTTGGCTCCGTACTCAACTCGAGAAGATGTTGATCGTCTGCTCAACGCTCTGGCGGAAATGCCACGATAGTTTTTAACTTCGAAACTATGATTTCGTAACTCGATAGCTTTCCAGCGTGGGATCGGACGCGTAAGCGATTCGAACCCCAGCGCTCTTCGCTGCGCTTAAACCGTCCACTATGTCAGCGGTAATGGTTTCACCGGGAGCCAGCACGGCAACTCCGGGCGGGTACGGGGCGACCAAGTCGGCAGATACTCGGCCAATTGCTTCCTCCTTAGTGACAAATTCAGTCGCAGAAAAATAAGCTTGCCGCATAGACATGGCGACGATGGGCTTGACCGACCAACTCAGCGCCGTTGCGCTGTGGCGCGCAACTTCCTGCAATGAAGTCAGAATCGGAAGTAATGCGTCGGCTAGGATGTGGAATGTATCGACATCGTCAGCCAGAGTTGCCAAAAAGACCACCGTATCTCGATCTGCCATTTCGACCCGAACTTTTTTTTCAAGAAGTGCCTTTTCTATATCTACCCCCGATGCGCCCAATTGATTGGCGCGTAAAACGATTTTGCACGGATCAAACCTTCCTTCTGGAAAATCTGATGGTGTGAGAAATATCGGAAGATCGAAATGTTTTTGAATGTCACTTTTAAATTGCGCAACCAACTCCAGGAGTCGACCCAATAATTCAGGGCCTCGACTTTGAAGTAGCGCCCGCACTCCATCGATGGATGCCAACGGGGCACCTGCTGGAGAAGTCGTATGAGTAGTTTCAAAACTTTGTTCGAGTCGGTCTCCATCTAAAAATTTTGTATTTGCCAAAAGTAAGGCAGATGCACTGTATCCAGGAAGTGCTTTGTGGACACTGGTGATGAGAGCATCCGCTCCGATCGAGATAACATGCGGTGGTAATTCAGGATGAAATCCAAAATGCCCACCCCAAGCCGCATCAACAATCACAGGAATTTTATGGTCATGCGCCATGGATATCAGCGCTGGTAAATCTGACAAAGTGCCCAAGTAGCCAGGTTCTGTAAGTAAAAGAGCGATGGGTTTTTCCGGTAGTACTCGTTCGAGTTCGGTCACAGGAATTCCTATTGGCACTCCTGTGGCAACGTCTATCTCAGGAGAGAGCCAGAGTGGTTCAAGCCCGGCTAAAACTAGAGCTGACAAAATGGATCTATGCGCTGTTCTAGAAAGTGCGACTTTGTCACCGGGTTTTCCCAGTGCCAGCACGATGGCTTGGTTGGCATGAGTGGATCCACCGGTAGAAAATCTGGCCCAATCTGCGCCCCAAAGGCTTGCTGCCAATTTTTCCGAATGAGCCAACGTTTGATTGCTCAATTTAATTTCATCTAACCCGCCATATAACGGAACATCTGCATCGACGACCGCACCAAGGTCTGGATCTATTCGGCTGGTGCGCTGTTTATGTCCTGGGATTGTGAATGCAGTTCGACCTTCCTCTTGATAAGCAAGAAAAGCATTAAGCAATGGCGCTTGGTCACGTAATTCACCCATGGCTAATTCTTACGCATTTCTAGAGCCCAGGTAACCGTGCCTGCTCTGGAATTGCTGGTTGAAAGACCTAAACTATCGACCGTGATAAAGGTAGCGGCCAATAGCAATCTCCCCACCATGTTTTATGCAGTTTTCACACTTCTCTTCGGACTGGTCTGCGGTTCATTTAATAGCGTCCTGGTATTTCGGGTGCCACTGGGAGAGAAGATATCGGGCAGATCTCAATGCACTTCGTGTGGCACCCAGATTGCCAATCGCGACAACGTTCCCATCTTTGGCTATCTCTTGTTACGTGGGAAATGCCGGAACTGCCAGGTAAGAATTTCACCTCGTTACTTGTATCTAGAAATCGCGACAGCAGTAGGAGCTTTTGTTCCCTTTTTGGCCTTCGATAGGTGGTTAGAAATATTGGCTTGGGAACTTTTTATTGTTCTGGGAATTGCGCTTGCCGCAATAGATTTCGAACATCATCGATTACCCGACCCATTGACTGGTTCGCTCTATCTTGGCGGCTTAGCGCTGATTTCGCTGGATGCGCTCACGCATCATCGTTCGCATCAACTCCATAATGCATTTATCGCCTCAGTTGCTCTTGGCGCTTTTTATTGGGCCGTGAGTGTCTTGTCTAAAGGTGGCATGGGAATGGGGGATGTAAAACTGGCTACATCAATCGGATTATTCACTGGATATATTTCTGGAACCACCGTGTATGTAGGTTCCATGTTGGGATTTGCCATGGGCAGCGTAGTTGGTGGGTATCTCATCCTGATGAAGAAAGCTTCGCGAAAATCTCCACTTCCCTTCGGGCCATTCATGTTGGCAGGGGCAGTCTTGGCCATTTGGATCACACCGATAGTCACTCATGTGCGGGGACTTGGTTGATCACGGTTCGCCCTTTTCATGATTTCGAATTTGATCGCGCTTGTCAGATTCAAGAATTTACCGAACCCGAACAATGCGAGAAGTATCGAAGTCGTTTCGCTGATTCTGGACAATGGTCCGATCACTATTTCAACATCGCCATAGATGTAGATGGTGTTGCAGTCGGAGAGCTGCAAGTTCGCCATTGCCGACTTTCCATGCCACCTGGCACTGCAGAGATTGGAATCCGAATCCTTCCTGATTTCCAAGGCAGGGGAGTCGGTACCGAAGTTTTACACTTGTGCCGCGCCAAATTTTTTGACCAGGGATTTCACCGACTCTCTGGAGCCACCGATGTCACCAATCTGGGTATGGCGCGGGCTTTTGAAAAGGCAGGATGGACATTCGAAGGCGTTTCTCGGGCCTTGATGCCAGGCACAGATGGAGTACCCCACGATTATCGGGTTTATGCCACCACCATTTGGGATGAAATGTAGTTGAACTTTCAACTACATTAGGTATAAAGTAGCGCCATGACCGCAAAAATGCCTGCTCTTTATATCGGCCACGGTGCCCCACCACTCTTGGAAGATCCCATTTGGAGCGGAGAACTGGCCAAGTGGTCGGCTGATTTACCCCGTCCTACAGCCATTCTGGTCATTAGCGCTCACTGGGAATCTGCACCGCTCACGCTTGGCGCGACAGACCCTGGCGTGGGTTTAATTTATGACTTTGGCGGTTTCGCTCCAAAGTATTACAACCTTCAGTATCGAAGTCCCGGCGCCCCCGATTTAGCAGCGAGAATAAAGGGACTTATGGGCGAGCCCGTTACCGAACAACCCAATCGTGGGTTGGATCATGGCGCCTACATTCCATTGATGAAGATGTATCCGGAAGCGGATATTCCTGTATTGCAAATGTCCATCCCCACACACAATCCAGAAAAGTTATTTGAGATCGGTCGCACACTTGCTCCACTTAGGGATGAAGGAGTTCTTATCATCGGAAGTGGCTTCCTAACGCACGGCTTGCAATTCTTGCGCGAGTTTCGAATCGAAGCAACGCCACCTGGGTGGAGTGTGGAATTCGATCTGTGGGCGAAAGAAGTTCTAGAACGTGGCGCAGTAGATGAGTTGATGGATTACAAGCGACTTGCACCTGGAATGCCGTATGCGCATCCCACTGTGGAACATTTCGCTCCAATATTTATCACTTTAGGAGCAGCTACTCAAGCAGATGTTGCTCCTGAAATGGCCATCGAAGGTTATTGGATGGGGCTAGCTAAGCGATCTTTTCAAGTTGCCTGAGTAAAACCGACCTAGAAAATCTTTTTTAAATTCAGAGAAGTTTCCTTCGATGATCTGCGCGCGCATCTGATCCACTAAGCGAACAATAAATCGTTCATTATGAATAGTGGCCAAAGTCGCCGCAAGAATTTCCTTGCCACGGAATAGATGATTGATATAGGCCCGGGTGTAATGCAAGCAGGTGTAACAATCACAATTTTCTTCAATCGGTTCAAATTGTCGTCGGTAAGGCGCATTAGAAATATTCACTCTTCCATCGAGAGTGAATACGGCGCTTGTTCGAGCTTGTCGAGACGGCGCCACGCAATCAAAAGTGTCTGCGCCATTTTCTACTCCAACGAATAGATCGTCGGGTTCGCCAATACCCAATAGGTGACGCGGTTTATCTGTAGGTAATTCTTCGGTCATCCAACCCAAGATTGTTCCAAGATTTTCTTTGTCTAGCGCTCCGCCTAAACCGAAGCCATCGAACTCAACTTGAGCACCTTCTACATCAACTTTCATCTCTGATAAATCGCGGGCAGCTTTTCTCCGTAGGTCCTCGTATTGAGCTCCTTGAAGCACCCCGAAAAGTGCCTGATAAGGTCGATGCGAGCGTTCATTCGTTTGGCGATGATGTTCTGCCAGACAACGTTGAGCCCATAAGCGAGTTCGTTCTAGCGATTTCTCTTGATATTTCCTAGTGTTGTGCAAAGTGGTGCATTCATCGAATGCGAACATGATGTCCGCACCTAATTGATGCTGAACTTTCATAGAAATTTCTGGCGAAAATCGATGCATCGACCCATCTAAATGAGATTTAAAAGTCACACCATCATCATCGACATGGGCAAGTCGCTCTTTCTTTTCAGCAATAACTTCATCAGAGCGAAAAGTATCTTCGCTCATAGCGATTACTTTTTTGAAACCTACGCCGAGAGATAAAACTTGAAAACCACCACTGTCGGTAAATGTTGGCCCAGGCCAATTCATGAACTTACTTAATCCACCTGCGTCATCGACGATGTCGGATCCGGGTTGCAAATAGAGATGGTAAGCATTTGCCAATAACGCTTGTGCTCCCAGCTCCTTCATGGATTCTGGTAGCACCGATTTAACTGTGGCTTTAGTTCCTACCGGAATGAATGCAGGCGTCTGAATCTGTCCGTGCGGAGTATGAATCGTTCCAGTTCGACCCAAACCAGCTCGCCCATCAGAGCGCTCAGGTAGGGAGGTGCCTACTGAAAAAGAAAAAATCGTTAGACGAGTTTTCCGGTTACGGCTATGACGTTCACGCCACCCACTTGAACCGCAATATCAACTTGGTCACCGGCGGCGCCAGGACAAGAGAGCGCCCACTTAAAGGTCGAGGTTGCGCCAACTGCGATCGGATCAAAGGGTGCACCAGCCAAATTGCTGTCGCCATCCAAAATATCGGAACATTCACCAGTTGGCGTAGAGCTGGCCACTATCAAACCGGAAAGATCCAAGGCCGCCTTTGAGCCGTTCTTCACGGTGATCGAAAAAGTTTCAAATTTTTGGTTAGCCGAATCGGTTTCACCTAGCGAGGACTTTGGGGTAAATGAGTTCAGTGGAGACAGCGTGTATGCCGATCCATCAGCGGCCACAAGTGGGGTACCAAAAGTTCCAACATCTGCAGCTTTCGTACTATCGGTAACGACAGATTTGTCGCCTGAGGTAGATGAAGATGACCCAGAAGAGCCACAACCGCTCAGAGTCAGGGCTAAAGTCGCCGCGGCCGCAATTGCAAGAATCTCTTTTTTCATCGTGTGCCTCTCAAGTACATCTCGGTAATCAACCTGCTGATTTTAGCGGGTAACCCATGTGATATTAGATTTCCAAGTCTCCCATAGGAGGGTGGCAAATGCCCAAGCGCAGGTTATGATTCCCCGGTGGCAGTCAAAATTCGTAAGAGCCGTGAGCTCTCATCTTCCCGAGCAAGCACCGGTCCAATTGTCGGCAGAAGTCCGAAACAAATAGCCTGGACTCGCTTTAAGCGAAACAAGGTAGGCGTAGTTTCAGCAGTAATTAGCGTTGGCGTGATTGCTTTATCGCTTTTGGCCCCCATAGTGACTCGTATTCTCGGCGTGGATCCCAATACCCTCCACCTAGATGTGTTGGATGTCACTGGCGTACCCACTTTGCCGCACGCGGGAATAAGCATGGCCCACCCACTTGGCCTCATTCCAGGTACAGGTCGAGATCTGTTAGCCCAACTTCTTTACGGTTCCAGAATCTCGTTCATGGTGGCAATTTTGACCACTTCGCTCACCCTTTTTATCGGATTGGTATTAGGAATTGTTGGCGGTTACTTCCGCGGACGTGTCGATGCCATTCTGGGGCGAATAACCGACTTTTTACTCTCGTTCCCAGCCTTCTTCATGATCGTTGCGCTCAGTACCCCTATGGTGGATCGAATTCAGCAAGCCGGAATCGCCAAAGGCAATGGCGCTCGCATTGTTTTCTTGGTCTTTTTCCTTTCCTTCTTTGGCTGGCCTTACTTTTCACGCCTGATCCGTTCTCAGGCGATGAGCCTTCGAGAGCGGGATTTCGTGACAGCTGCGCAAGCCATGGGTGCTAGCAATCGACGCATTATTTTTCGTGAGCTGCTTCCCAATCTGTGGGCTCCCGTGATTGTCTTCGTTTCGCTCTCACTTCCGGGGTATTTGGCCGCCGAATCGGTGTATTCCTTTCTTGGCTTGGGTATTCAGCCGCCCGCCTCTACGTGGGGTATTTTGCTCTCCAATGCGACTCGCTTCGTCACCACTATGCCGCAATTTTTTATCATCGTGGCTGGTTCGCTAGTACTGGTCGTGCTTGCCTTTAACCTCACTGGTGATGCGCTTCGCGATGCTTTGGACCCTCGCAACGATAGATAGCGTTGAATTTAACCTCGGTACCGACCGTTAATAATTAATAAATCTTTGTTTCACAGGTATTTCCAGGTCATTTGTCAAATGCGCGATTCAGGCGTCTTTGGCTGGCTTTAGGGAAATTCTCACCTCAGCGCAACCAACTCGTTATCAAAATCGCTTGCGTTATGGGTGTCAAACCCTTCTGTTAGGTGGTTTACTAAGCGTACTCGGGCTAGCCCTCACTGGCTCTCGCCCCTTTGCAGTTGTGACTGAAAGGAGTCAATCTATGAGCAGAAATACTGCTCGTCGTAAGGTTGTGGCATCGCTTGCAACCGTCGCGCTCGCAGCCACTGTCGCCATGGTGACAGGATCTGTTAGTGCAAGTGCGGCAACCAAGAAACTAACCCCACAAACTGGTGGAACGCTTACATTCTTGACGCACTCACCTCGTTTGGACCATTTAGATCCAACTCGTATCTACACTGGTCGCGATCTCGCATTTGAGACCGCTTACTTCGTTAGAACTTTGGTTTCCTTCAAGCACGTTGCTGGCCCAACCAGTACAAGTTTGGTTCCAGACTTAGCTACAAACACTGGCGTTCCAAGCAACAGTGCCAAGCAATGGCGCTTTACTCTTCGTCCAGGAAGCAAGTTCCAGGACGGTAAGGACATTACCTGCGCAGATGTTAAGTACGGTGTTTCACGCGTATTTGATCAGACTGTTCTTGGCGATGGACCTACCTACATGATCAACTGGTTGGATATTCCAAAAGACAAGAGCGATTCTTCAATTTACCAAGGTCCATTCAGTTCATCAGCTGCTGGAATTGCTGCATTTGATAAGGCCGTTATCTGTTCTGCAGATAACCGCACAATTACCTTCAAATTGGGCATGTCCGTTGGTGACTTCAACTACCTCTTGACCTACCCAGTTGTATCTCCAGTACAGAAGGCACATGACCTTGGCGACAAGTATGACCTTTCACCTGAAGCAACCGGTCCATACATGATCAAGGAAAACACTTCTGCTCACTTGATGCTCGTCCGTAACCCAAACTGGAATAAGTCTTCGGATCCAATCCGTACCCCTTATCCAGATCAAATCCTGCTTAACTACGGATTAGATCAGCAAGTACAAGATCAGATTATTCTTTCTGACTCAGTTCCAAATGCAATGAGCTTCGATGCTCCTCTTCCTACCAACTTGAAGGCTTTCTTTGAAAGTTCAAGCTTCAAAGGTGGAAAGTTGAACGAAGACACTGCATTCGTTGGATACATCGCATTCAACGTCAAGAAGATGCCTTGCTTGCAAATCCGTGCAGCTATGTACTACGCACGTAACGCAAAGGCTCTGCTGGACTATGCCGGTGGACCAACCTATAACGGTTCCTATGTCACTAGCTTGACTAGCCCATTGAACACCATTGACTACGCAGCCAATGGCCTCTGGGGTCCTCCAAATCCAGATTGGAAGCCAGAAGGAAACGTTGCTAAGGCTCAAGCGCTCATGGACGAAGCAAAGACTGCTTGCCCAGCTGAGTACAAGAGAGTTACAACAACTGGTGTAACAATTGACGTTCGTCAGTCTTCAACTTTGACTGACACAATTCCAATTAACAAAGCAGCATTTGCTCGCGTTGGAATCGTTGTTAATTACAACCCAATCTCTGCTGGTTACTACCCAACAGTTATGAATGTATCTAAGCAAAATGACTTGTCCAACTCCGGTTGGTCACAAGACTGGCCAAATGCTTCAACTGTTATCCCTCCTCTATACACACCAGAAGGTGGCTTCGATCTTTCGCAGAACACTGGCGAAGCGATCTATCCTGCATTCCATGCTGGTGTAATGAAGGCAATTGGAACCTCAAACCGTGCCGCACAAGCAGCACAATGGAAGGCTCTTGACAAGCAAGCAGCTGCCCAGTTCTGGGTACTTCCAACTCTCGGTATCAAGACCCAAGTTGTTTGGGGTACCGGAGTTCAAGGCGCGTACTACTGGTTGCCACAAGGTGAGCCAGATTACGCAAAGCTTTGGGTTACCAAGTAGTCAACATCAGTAAATAGTTCAAAGATTAGGTAGGCGCTGGGGGTAAACTTCAGCGCCTACCCTTCTGTTTGGTAGTTATTTTCGAAAGCGCGTGGGTTCCATTCCCACCTAGATTGGAGAGCAGTCAGCAATGTTGACCTTTGTTTCACGGCGTCTGGTTTATGCCGCGATAACTCTCTTGATAGTTTCTATGGCGGTTTACGCCATCTTCGCAATTTTGCCTTTTGATCCAGCCGCTCTTACCTGTGGGCAGCACTGCACTGCGTTAGTTATTCGGGCCAATCGCATCAAATTAGGTTTCGATAAGCCGCTGTGGGAGCAGTACTGGATGTTCTTGCACGGCGTCTTCGCGGGAAGAACATATGGAGTTGGTTCAGCAGCTTTCCATTGCCCAGCCCCAGCTTTTGGTTATTCCTTCAACGACAATATGTGCGTCACCGAACTTCTTCAACAGAAATTACCTATCACCCTAAGCGTGGCGATTGGCGCCTTGATTTTGTGGCTGATCGTTGGAGTGGGTTTGGGAATCCTGGCCGCCCGATTTAAGGGACGTTGGCCAGATACCGCAAGCTCGGTTTTCGTTCTCTTTGGAACTTCACTTCCAGTATTCGTCACTGGTCTTTTCTTGCTCATCTGGGTCTCCATTAAATGGAAAATTATTCCGATCAGCTTCTTGGGTTACGTCTCAGTATTTAGCGATCCCATAGGCTTTGTAAAACTCTTTATTTTGCCGTGGATAACTTTGGCATTTGCCTTTGCAGCTTTATATACGCGATTTACTCGGGCCTCAATCTTGGAGACTCTGGGTGAGGATTACATTCGTACCGCTCGCGCCAAAGGATTGTCCGAGAAAAAAGTCCTTCGAATTCACACCTTCCGGGCCGCGTTGGCTCCGATTGTTACTTTAGCTTCCCTGGATTTCGCCGGCCTCATCGGTGGTGCAATTTTGACCGAGACAATTTTCAATTTGCCGGGTATCGGTCAGTGGACTTTGCGCTCTGTCTATGAATTCAATTTACCCGTCGTGGTTTGTACCACTATTTTGGCTGCAGGAGTTGTCATTATTATGAACTTAATAGTCGATATGTTGTATGCGGTTCTAGATCCTAGGGTTCGTATCTGATGACTTCTTTGTTAGAAATTTCAAATCTTCGCGTTTCCTTTCCTACCGATGACGGTGACGTTCACGCAGTAGATAATCTCAGCCTCACCCTCAACGCAGGCGAAACTGTTGCCATTGTGGGCGAATCTGGTTCCGGTAAAACGGTTACTAGTTTGTCGGTGATGGGTCTACATAACCCCAGGTCAACAAAGTTATCTGGATCCATCAAGATTCCCGACGGTGATCAGGTAATTGATGTCGTCAACGATGACCCAGAAAAAGTTCGTAATATGCGCGGTCGCGTCATGTCGATGATTTTTCAAGATCCGATGTCTTCTTTGCATCCTTATTTTCGAATTGGAAAGCAATTAGCCGAAGCATATTTGGTTCACAATCCTGGCAAAAAAGAAGATGCCAAGAAGCGAACCGTTGAAATGCTCGACCTTGTTGGAATTCCAGAACCAGCAAAGCGAGCCAAGGATTATCCGCACCAGTTTTCGGGTGGTATGCGTCAACGTGTCATGATCGCGATGGCTCTTATGAATACGCCTCGAGTACTTATTGCCGATGAGCCAACAACCGCACTGGACGTCACCGTCCAAGCTCAAATTTTGACGCTCATGCAAGGGATTCAAAAAGAATTCAATATGGGCATTTTGTTGATTACCCACGACTTGGGAGTAGTTGCTGCAGTAGCCGATCGAGTATC
Source organism: Actinomycetes bacterium (assembly GCA_037130455.1). Taxonomy (GTDB): domain Bacteria; phylum Actinomycetota; class Actinomycetes; order Nanopelagicales; family Nanopelagicaceae; genus CAIMZW01. The sequence goes on from JBAXSZ010000002.1 coordinate 20,184, forward strand.
GGTTATGTATGCCGGAAATATCGTTGAGCAAGGTAGTGCAGACGATATTTTTTATCGTCCAATGGCTCCTTATACGGTTGGATTGTTGAATTCGGTACCGAAAATTTCCTACGGTGAAAAGCAAAGATTGCAATCCATCGCTGGTCAGCCACCGTCACTTATTAATTTGCCATCTGGTTGTGCTTTCTCGCCGCGATGTACTTATATTCAGAGCGCTCCGGCGGGAAGTTGCGCAGCGACCTTGCCAGATTTGGTGGGTATTTCACCCAGCCATGTTTCACGATGTCACATTCCTGAATCTGACCGGCCCCAGGTTTTTTCACACGTTGCAGGGGGAAAATAAGTCATGAGCACTGAAGCAGCACTCTTCTCTATTCAAAATCTGACAAAGCATTTTCCGGTCAAGAAGTCTGGTGTATTCAACAATCAAAAGGCATTGGTTAAAGCCGTAGATGGAATTTCTTTGGATATCGCCGAAGGTGAAACCGTTGGAATCGTCGGTGAATCTGGTTGTGGCAAAACAACTGCAGGTCGAAGTTTCCTTAAATTGGTGGAACCCACAAGTGGCAAGATTATTTACAAAGGTGAAGATATAACTCACCTGAAGCCTGGAAAGATGCGCCCACTTCGCGCTGAACTTCAAATTATTTTCCAGGATCCATACTCTGCGCTCAATCCGCGCCAGACCATTGGAAATATCATCTCAGCGCCATTTGAAATTCAAGGAATTACTCCTGATGGTGGAGTGAAAAAGGAAGTTCAGCGGTTAATGGAACGGGTTGGTCTTAATCCGGAACACTTTAATCGTTATCCTCATGAGTTCTCCGGCGGCCAGCGTCAACGTATCGGTATCGCCCGAGCAATTGCCCTCAAACCTAAATTTGTTGTGGCAGATGAGCCGGTATCGGCTCTGGATGTTTCGATTCAGGCCCAAGTCATCAATCTGCTAGAAGATCTCAAGCGCGAAGATGGAATCACGATCGTCTTTATTGCTCACGATTTATCTGTGGTTCAGCATATTTCCGACCGAGTCGTAGTGATGTACCTTGGCAAGATTATGGAAGTTTCAGATTCCAATAATCTATATTCAGCACCGCATCATCCCTATACCAAGGCGTTGCTCTCCGCAGTACCCCAAGCTGATCCTCATATTGAAAGAACTCGCGAGCGAATTATTTTGTCGGGAGATTTACCAAGCCCAATTAATCCGCCAAGTGGATGTGTATTTAGCACTCGCTGCTGGAAGGCGCAGGATATTTGCCATTCTAAGGCCCCAGAAATGGTGCAAGTGGGACAATCACAGGTGGCTTGTCACTTCCCAGAATAATATTAATAAAAAGGCCTCTAATCTCCATATATGGACGATTAGAGGCCTTTTTCAATGGTGTTCCTTAATTGATTACCAAATCCGAACTCGTTCCGCTTCAGGAAGGTACATCGCATCGGATTCGGTGACATCGAAAGCAGAATAAAACTCGTTGAGATTTCGCGCGACCTGATTGCAACGAAATTCATCTGGAGAGTGTGTATCGGTAGCAATTCGCCGACGAATCTCTTCAGGTCGCATCTTGGTCCGCCATGATTGGGCCCAGCCAAAAAAGAGTCGTTGCATTCCGGTAAAGCCATCAATCACTGGTGCTGGTTTTCCATTGAGCGAGATTTCATAGGCCTTAATCGCGATGATCAAGCCTCCTAAATCACCAATATTTTCCCCAATTGTCAGGGCCCCATTGACGTGGACATCTGGAGTTTGTTCGGGAGAGAGAAGGTCGTATTGGGAAACCAAAATGGCAGATAATTCTTCGAATTTTGCTCGATCCTCTGGAGTCCACCAATCATTGAGGTTTCCATCGCCATCTGATTTGGATCCTTGATCATCAAAACCATGGCCAATTTCATGTCCAATAATTGCTCCAATTCCGCCGTAATTTGCGGCGCTATCTCCATCTAAATGGAAGAAAGGTGGTTGCAAAATAGCGGCAGGGAAGACAATCTCGTTGAGCGCCGAGTAGTAATAGGCATTGACCGTTTGTGGGGTCATCATCCATTCCAGGCGATCAACCGGCTTTCCAATTTTGGAGAACTCATGTTCTTGATTGAAGGTCGTAATACGTTGGAGATTGCCAAAGAGATCATCGGGGGTGATCATCAATTGGGAATAATCCCGCCACTTATCTGGGTAACCAATTTTTGGTGTGAACTTATCGAGCTTCTCTTGTGCCGCAGCTTTTGTGGTCGGGCTCATCCATTCGATTTCGGAAAACCCAATTCGATACGCCTCTAGAAGATTTGTAACCAGCTCGGTCATTCGCTCTTTAGCCAGAGGTGGGAAATGTCTTTCCACATAGATCTGACCAACAGCTTCACCCAGAGAACCTTCGACCAGTCCTACGCCACGCTTCCATCTTTCTCGAAGCATGGGTATTCCAGAGAGCGTTGTTCCGTAGAAGGCAAAATTTTGATTGACAAATGGCGAGCTCAGGTAGGGAGCGCTTCCAGAAAGTACATTCCAAGCCAACCACGAACTCCATTTTGCAGCGTGAAAATCTGCCAGCATGGTGGCGATTCCCGTGAAGAAACTAGGTTGGCGAACGATAACGTTCTCCAAAATATGTGGGGGAGTTCCCGAAGCGATTAACCAAGTCTGCCAATCAAAGCCCGAAGTTAACGAGGTAAGTTCGGCAAAAGAAAATTTATTGTAAGTCGCGATGTCATCTTGATCTCGGACTTGGTCCCAATGATGGGATGCAATCTCGGTCTCTAATTCCAGGATTCGTTGGGCATGGGATTTGGCATCGGAGATGCCAGCCAAGGTAAACATCCGTTCTACGTGAACCAGAAATGCTTCCCGAATGGGAAGGTATTCTTCTTCTCGGTAATACGCCTCATCGGGCAAGCTAATTCCGGCTTGGCCAATGTAGGTGATGTTGGTGTCGGATGCTTTCTTGTCGCTGGCAATAAATTCGTAGAAGAGGCCGCCAGAACCTTTGGCCTCGAATTCTCCGAGCAGCTGATGCCATTGGGAAGCATTGGAAATGGCCAGAGCTCGTTCTAGATCTGTTGCAATCGGAGTGATCCCAATTTCTTCAATAGCCGCATCATGCATAAAACATGTGTAGAGGTCACCTATTTTCTGCGAAATGGAACCGAGCTCGTGGCTCGTCGCCGCTAATTCCTCAATGATCTGTTGGACGTGTACTTCGGCTTGGTTGTAGAGGTCGTAGAAGCCGCCATCGCCGGCTTTATCGCCCGGAATTTCAACAGTTTCTAACCAAGAGCCGTTCAAGTGACGAAAAAGGTCATCTTGGGGGCGAATGCCAAGTTTTACATGCGAGAGATCGATTCCATTGTTCATGGCTAGACCCTATAACACGGTAATCGGGCTAATTCTTTAATGTTGTTGAATTTTCAAGTAAACTTGCAACATGAATGCAAAGAAGAGTGAACCGCGTTGGCTCAATCCCCGAGAGATGAAGGCATGGCGCTCATACATAATTGCCTCGCGACGTCTCTTGGAAGCCTTGGATTTTGACCTCGTTGGCCACGATCTCTCGATGGCTGATTATGAAGTATTGGCTCAATTGAGTGAATCCCCGGACCGAAAGCTGCGGATGAGTGAATTGGCCGAAATAGCTATGGTCTCCAAATCCAGACTTTCACATCGAATGAAAGTAATGGAGAAAGCTGGTTGGGTCCGGCGCGAAGAGTGTCTTGAGGATAAGAGAGGCTATTACGCCGTCATGACCGAGAAAGGTTGGAAAGCAATTGTGAATGCGGCTCCGGATCATGTTGCTAGTGTGCGGAATAGATTCGTCGACCACCTCACTTCGAAAGATCAAGAAGATTTGGCAAAGATATTTGATCGAGTTACCAGTCAACTTCGTGGTCAGTTTATAAATGAAAATCTTGGCGGTTCCGAAAAGAAAAAATAATCTTCGAATCTTTATGGTCGTAATTGACCCTTGGTAATTGAGAAACAAAAAACCCCGCTATATAAATAGCGGGGTTTTTTACAGAGTGGGTTACTTTGCAGCAGCCTTCTTGCGCTTTGGAGCAGCCTTCTTGGCAACTACCTTCTTGGCAGCTGGCTTCTTAGCAGCAGCCTTCTTGCGCTTTGGAGCGGCTTTCTTGGCAACTACCTTCTTGGCAGCGGCCTTCTTGGCGGCTGGCTTTGCAGCAGCCTTCTTGCGCTTTGGAGCTGCTTTCTTAGCAACTACCTTCTTGGCGGCTGGCTTTGCAGCAGCCTTCTTGCGCTTTGGAGCAGCTTTCTTAGCAGCAACGGCTGGCTTTGCAGCAGCCTTCTTGCGCTTTGGAGCGGCTTTCTTTGCTGGTGCTGCTGGTTTTGCAACAGCCTTCTTGCGCTTTGGAGCAGCTGCTTTTGCAACTGCCTTCTTACGCTTTGGAGCAGATTTCTTAGCTGCAGCCACGTAGATCTCCTATCAGAATGGTTCGATCCGTCACCGAACCTGTTCAAGGAGAAGCGTGACATCATTTGTGCAAACTTTCCACTATTTTGAGTGAAAAATGACCCGCGTGTCGCGCCGCCGATTTTTTGCACATTTATGTATTTGAGAAAAAAATTTGCAGTTGTGTATCAATTAATGGAGATCATCAAAGATTAATTTTTGAATGTCTTATTTTTCTTGGGAGTCCTTCATCCGAATTTCTTGTTGTCGGAGGGCATATTCATTAGTTCGGACATCGTAATGTCGGAATTTTGGAAGCGCAGTCGCTGCCAAAGAAACAAATCCAACGCACAAAATGCCTCCGCCAATTATTGAAGTGCGAAGTGAGGTCCATGCAGCCATCGATCCAGCTCTCATTTGTCCACCTAATGGTCCAGTGGCATAGGAAAGGAGTTCAATTCCGGCAAGTCGGCCTCTAAATTCATCTGGAATGGATTGATTCCACATCGCGCTTCGAAATAGGGCACTGACCATATCTGCGGCACCTGCAAGAGCTAAGAAAAAGATGATCAACCAGAGCGAGGAAGTAGCACCTGCTAGTGAAATCGAAACGCCCCAAGCGATTGCCGCCAAGGTGATGGCTCTTCCATGTTTGGGATAGTGATTTATCCACCGGCTGAATAAAGTAATTACTAACGCGCCAACGGTGCCAGCGGCGTAGAAAAATCCTAACGCCCATCGTGCATGCAGCGAATCAGCCCAAAAAGGAAAGAGGGCTGTGGGCATAGCGAAAAACATTGCTGCCATGTCCACCAGATAAGTACCCAGTAAGTCTTTTCGAGATCCAGCGTACTTAATTCCTTCGATCAGACTTTGGAATTTAGGGGCCGTTGATTTGCTCAGCGGCGGATATTTTGCGATTTTTATCAGCAGAAATAGCGAAATTACATAAGATATTACATCCACCGAAAATCCAGCGCTGACGCTAAATACTGAAACTAATACTCCAGCAACGGATGGCCCAGTTATTGAACCAAACTGACTTCGCAAACTCATCAGGGCACTGGCGTTGGGCAAATCTTCGTGACCGACGATTCGAGGAAGTAATGAGTCCAAACTGGGACGCTGAATACCATCTAAAGATGAGAAACATCCGGCTGCTATGTAGATGAAGAGAAGTTTGGGATGTGGCAAAAGCGAATTGATGAGCAACATTGTTGAGATAAGCAGTGCTAGAAATTCGGCCAGAATCACCATTCGTTTTCGGTCAACGGAATCGGCCAGCACGCCTCCATAGAGGCTAAAGACAATAAGAGGGATAAGTTCGACAGCTCCCATTAGTCCAACTGCAATATATGAGTTTGTGAGTTCCTTGATTTGGAAAGGTAGGGCAACATAAGTAATCATCGAACCAAAATATGAAACGAAACCCGCAGACCAGATCAGGCGAAAATCTCGGTACTTTCGCAAGGGGGAAATATCGATCGTTATTTTCTTCATAAGGGAAGAAAATCTAGTGGAAGGTTTGCTCCTCGGAAGGAAACTGGCCAGTAACAACATCGCTAGCCCATTCTCTGGTGGCATCGATCATTTGACTTCGGATATCTCGATAAGCCTTTGCCAAGCGCGGTCGCGCTGAAGTCATGCCCATTAAATCGGTCCACACCAGGACCTGCGCATCACACCCAGCGCCTGCGCCGATGCCAATCACGGGGATCGTTAATTCTCGCGAAATAGCCGTGGCCAATTCTTCGGGCACTAATTCCAAGACTAGGGCGAAACAACCAGCTTCTTGCAGTGCTCGGGCATCGGCCTTTATTCGTTCGGCATCGTCACCACGACCCTGAACTTTAAATCCGCCCAAGGCGTGTACTGATTGAGGGGTTAATCCCAGATGACCCATAACAGGAATCCCGGCCGCTATTAAGGCCAGAATTTGGGGAACAACCTTCCTGCCGCCTTCTAGTTTTACCGCTTGAACTTTTGCCTCTTTAAAGAAACGAATTCCGGTCTGCACAGCTGTTTCTGGTCCAGATTCGTAGGAGCCAAATGGAAAATCGGCTACAACCAACGCTTTCGAGGAACCTCGAACCACGGCTCGAGCCAGTGGAATCATTTCATCGACGGTGACGGGAATGGTGTTCTCTTCGCCCAGGAAATTATTTCCGGCGCTGTCCCCGACCAGGAGTACTGGAATTCCGGCTTCATCGAAAATCCCCGCGGTGATTTGTTCATAACAAGTAAGCATTGGCCACTTTTCACCAGCGCGTTTTTTTGCCGACAAGTGGGCAATCGAAGTTCGAGAGGTTGTTGCATTAGACATAAAGCGCTCCTTTTCGATCAAGGCCTACAAAAGTTGGTCCCTGTCGTATCGTTGGGAAAAGTCTATCTTGGTACGCTCAGAGTATGGAAGCAGAGGTTATGGGGCAGGTTCGAATTGCCTTGGCACAAATAAACCCCACCGTTGGTGCGCTGGAAGCGAATGCGGATTTAATCCTTACTTACACTCATCACGCACACGCCGCCGGAGCTCATGTGGTTCTTTTCCCCGAAATGATTTTGACTGGATATCCGGTCGAAGATTTAGCCATGCGCGCTTCTTTCCGAGCTGCCAGCAAGCGGATGGTCCATGCCGTGGCCGAACGCATATCGGCTGAAGGCATCGGAGAGATTGTTGCACTCGTGGGTTATCTAGAGGAGAGCGCCTCTTCAAAACCACAAAATGCCGTGGCCCTGATTCATCGGGGCACAATTCTGGCCACCTATATCAAACACCATCTGCCCAACTATGGAGTTTTCGATGAATACCGGAATTTCGTTCCGGGGGATCGCTCGCTTGTATTTCGCTTACATGGGATCGATATTGGAATCGCCATTTGTGAAGATATCTGGCGATCTTCCGGTCCAGTCTCTGAACTTGCCCAACGCAAGCCAGGTCTAGTGCTCGTTCCCAATGGCAGCCCCTTTGAACGAAATAAAGACGATCTTCGCTTGGCACTAGTGAAGCGGCGAGCTCGCGAAATTGGCGCCCCCCTTGTGTATGTAAACATGATCGGTGGACAAGACGATTTGGTTTTTGATGGAGATAGCGTTGTGGTCAATCACTTGGGCGAACTTATTGCGCGCGCACCTCAATTTATCGAAGGCCTTATGGTGGTAGATATTGGCTCACAGATCGCAACTGGAGTTCCAGATGTGGTGATTTCGGAAAATCCGATTCAAGAATATGTACCTCTTACGGTAGGAATCTCCGAAAGAGCTAGCGAAGCTGAGCAAATCTGGCGGGCTTTAGTAGTTGGACTGAGAGACTATGTTGAGAAAAATAAATTTCCCAGTGTCATCACGGGAATGTCTGGCGGAATCGATTCATCTCTAGTAATGGCAATTGCAGCGGATGCAATCGGTGCTGATCGGGTATTTGGCGTCGCCCTCCCTAGTCGATATTCATCTGAGCATTCACTGGCTGATGCCGCAGAATGTGCAAAGGCAATTGGATTAAATTATCGAGTTATCCCGATTGAACCGATGGTGACGACTTTCTTGCAGTCGTTGAGTCTGACCGGTTTAGCCGAAGAAAACATTCAGGCCCGAATTCGCGGAACAATCTTGATGGGGCTTTCCAATCAAGAGGGTCACTTGGTTTTAGCCAATGGCAATAAATCAGAGTTAGCAGTTGGTTACTCAACATTGTATGGCGATGCCGTGGGTGGATATGCACCGATAAAAGATTTATTTAAAGTTGACGTGTGGGCGTTGGCAAAGTGGCGCAACGCCGCGGCGATTGCTGCCGGACAGATACCGCCAATCCCAGAGAACTCCATAAATAAAGAACCCAGCGCAGAATTGCGACCTGGACAGAAAGATTCGGATTCCTTGCCAGAGTATGAAATTTTGGACCAGATATTAAACATTTATATCGACAACGACGGCGGATTTGCCGGAATCGTAGCCGCTGGTTTTGATCCACAATTGGCACGACGTGTGATTGGCCTGGTCGATCGTGCTGAATACAAGCGCCGGCAATATCCGCCAGGCACCAAAATTTCTCGCCGAGCTTTTGGTAAAGATCGACGTTTGCCAATTACCTCTGGTTGGAAAGAGTAGGCAGGCCGTTCCCTAGCTTCATCTCTAAAAGCAGTTAAAACTGCAAGTAATTCGCGTTTAGACAGAAGTGGGTAAGTGCTTCTATTATTTCGGCAGGTCACGAGTTCCAGGTTTTAGCCCCGGCTTACTGGACGGCAACCCTCCACCGCGGTGGGGTGCTCCGGGTGAAGACCAGGTCCGCCACATGAGTGGCAGACAAGCGCGGGTCGTGCCTTATACGGCGCACCCTTTATTTTGATGGGGGTATTTTTGTGTCCACTTTTTCGTTAGCTAATGCTTCATTTGAAACTCGCCAAATTCATGCCGGCCAAGTTCCAGACCCAACCACTGGGGCTCGCGCCTTGCCGATTTATCAGACAACTGCTTACACATTTCGAGACACTCAACATGCGTCCGATCTCTTCGGATTGGCCGAACTGGGCAATATCTATACCCGCATCATGAATCCAACTCAAGATGCGGTTGAACAACGAATTGCATCGCTAGAAGGTGGGGTCGCCGCGCTTCTAGTGTCCTCTGGTTCAGCTGCTACTACTTATGCCATTTTGAATGTTGCCGAAGCGGGCGATCACATTGTCTCTTCGCCAAATCTTTATGGTGGTACTTACAACTTGTTCCATTACACATTGCCTAAATTTGGAATTAATGTCAGTTTTGTTGAAGATCCAGATGATCCACAATCATGGGAAGCCGCCGTTCAACCCAATACCAAAGCATTTTTCGGTGAAACAATTGCAAACCCCAAGAATGCCATTCTGGATATTGAAACTGTTGCCGGCATCGCGCATAAGCATGGCGTGCCTTTGATTGTCGACAACACTGTTGCGACGCCGTTTCTGATTCGACCTATTGAACATGGTGCCGACGTCGTGATTCACTCCGCGACGAAATTTTTGTCCGGTCACGGAACCGCAATAGTTGGAGCGATTGTTGATTCTGGAAAATTTGATTATGCCCTACAACCAGAAAAGTTTAAGAATTTTAATGAACCAGACCCTAGCTATCACGGTCTAGTTTACGCGCAAGCTCTAGGGGTGGGTTCAGCCTTTGGCGCCAACCTCTCTTACATTTTTAAAATTCGACTCACCTTGCTTCGAGATACCGGCGCAGCAGTAAGTCCCTTTAATGCCTGGTTATTGGCGCAAGGGCTTGAAACCTTGTCGCTTCGAATTGAGCGACATGTAGAAAATGCTCAGAAGTTAGCGACCTGGTTGGAAGCCTCTCCCTATGTTGAAGCGGTTAATTACGCATCGCTGGCATCGTCACCATGGAATGCCCTCGCCACTAAATACGCCCCTCAAGGCAGTGGATCGGTTCTCTCCTTTGAGATTAAGGGTGGCATCGAGGCGGGTAAGAAATTTGTGGAGGCGTTGGTATTGCACTCTCATGTGGCCAATATTGGTGATGTCCGCTCGTTGGTCATTCATCCGGCGTCCACCACTCACTCCCAATTGTCCGCAGAAGAACAATTGAGTGCTGGTGTGACCCCTGGGTTAATCAGGCTCTCCGTAGGGTTGGAGAACATTGAAGATATAAAGGCTGATATTGCCCAAGGCTTCAGCGCCTCCCAGCAGTAGCAGGTGTGTACCAAGCCCGCCAAGAGTTGCTCATTATTTTTTGTGAAAGACTTGTGGCATGGAACGCGGTTCTGAGTACCTAGTCACCGGGGCCTGGCTGGAAAGCTACGACCCTGGTGAGCGGATTTTTCTGCCCATTGGAGATCTCGAACTAGAGTCCGGTGAAGTTCTATCAGATACCGTGATCGCCTACCAAACCTGGGGTGTTCGCAACCAGGCTGGCACCAATGCAATTTTGGTCAATCATGCACTTACTGGATGGTCGGATGTTCCCGGCTGGTGGCCATCTATGGTCGGCCCAGGTTTACCGTTAGATACTGATAAATACTTCATTATTTGTCCCAACGTCATTGGTGGATGTCAGGGAAGCACTGGACCTTCGTCGATAGCCCCAGATGGAAAACGTTGGGGTTCGCGCTTTCCAACGGTAACCATTCGCGACATGGTTCAAGCCGAATTAGAACTCACTAATCGATTGGGCATTTCTCATTACATTTTGGCGGTTGGGCCATCGCTGGGCGGAATGCGATCCTTGGAGTGGGCAATTCAATATCCAGATCGAGTCAGAGCGATTTGTACTATTGGCTCCTCGGCGGTGGCCACCGGCGATCAAATCGGCGCTGCCTCGATTCAAATTCGGGCAATCAAAGCCGACCCCAACTTTCATGGGGGAGATTATTACGATTTTGAGCACGGCCCGATTGAGGGGATGGGAATTGCTAGACGGATCGCCCACCTGACTTATCGGACCGAAACGGAGATGGATGTTCGCTTCGGACGAGAATTACAGGGAGATGACACCGGTAGATATGCCGTCGAGTCTTATTTGGACCATCAGGCGCAAAAACTCTCCAAACGCTTCGATGCCAATACCTATATTGCGCTCACCGAAGCCATGAATTCCCATGATGTTGGTCAAGGTAGAGGTGGCGTTGCCGCCGCCCTAGCCACAGTGAAAATCCCGGTTGTTGTAGTTTCTGTCGACACCGATCGTCTTTTTCCGCCGCGACTCCAAGAAGAAATCGTGGAATTGACCCCTACCGCTCGACCAATAGAGCGAATTTCTTCACCTTTCGGCCACGATGGCTTCCTTATAGAGGTCGAATCTGTGGGTGAAATCATTAAAGATGCGATCGCCATCGGGTTAGAACCCTGATTTTTTTCGTTATTGAGGGAAAATCCCAGCAAAAATAGGCCGTGGATGTGCATAAGTGCCTGTGGACAATTTATAATATGCCTAAGCAAGTTTCCCTGGTTCGAAGTAAAACCAGACAAACAAAAGGATGATCTGTGGCTGGAATTGGTGCGCTCAAAAACGGAACGAAAGCTAACAAGAGTTCTACGGTCACGGCAAAAGCTGCGCCTAAGAAAGCGGTTACGAAGAAAGAAGTTGCTAAGCCAGCAGTAAAGAGTGCAGCCACAAAACCTGCAAAGAAAGTTGCGGCGAAGAAAACTGCTGTAAAACCAGCGAAAAAAGCCACTGATAAGAAGGTTGCTGGTCCCCGACTCTTCCCAACGAAAGTAGAATTAGAAGCTCGCAAGCAAGCAGAATTAGAAGCGGCTCGAATTAAAGAAGAGAAGAAAAATGCTGGGCGAAAATTATTTCCTTCCAAAGCCGAATTAGCAGCGAAGAAAGCCGCCGAAGAAGCCTTGTTGCATCCAGAAAAAGTCGAATTATCAGTTGAAATAGCAGAGATTACGACAGGCAAAGAGAAGAAAGCTCCAAAGGCCGGTGCGAGTGTCGTTGAGAAAATTGATGGCGAAGGAGTTGAGCTAGAAGAAATTGATCTTGAAGATTTAGATTCTCTGGTTGAGGATATTAAAGAAGAGGCCACCGAAACTGTTGCCGACGATGCAGCAAGTGAAATCCGAGTAGTCAACGTTGCCGAAGAATCTCAAAATGAAGAGAACGCCTTCACCATTAAAGATTCCGAAGAAGATGATGCTCCGCCTCAGACAGTTCTCACAGCTGGTGCAACTGCCGACCCTGTAAAGGATTATTTAAAGCTGATTGGTCGCGTTCCACTTTTGAACGCCGAGATGGAAGTTGATCTTTCTCTGCGCGTAGAAGCCGGACTCTTTGCTGAAGAAAAATTGGCAAAGGATAAGAAGATGGACAAGAAAATGCGCCGAGAAATGGAGCAACTTGTTCTAGATGGTCGACGAGCGAAGAACCATCTGCTCGAAGCAAACCTACGGTTGGTTGTATCCCTGGCTAAGCGCTACACCGGAAGAGGAATGCTTTTCTTGGATCTCATTCAAGAAGGAAACCTTGGTTTAATCCGCGCCGTGGAAAAATTCGACTACACAAAGGGCTACAAGTTTTCTACCTATGCAACATGGTGGATCCGACAAGCAATCACTCGCGCCATGGCTGACCAGGCACGCACCATTCGTATTCCGGTTCACATGGTGGAAGTTATTAATAAGTTGGCTCGTGTTCAGCGTCAGATGCTTCAAGATTTAGGACGCGAACCTACGCCTGAAGAATTAGCAAAAGAGCTAGATATGACTCCTGAAAAAGTTGTCGAGGTTCAAAAATATGGCCGCGAGCCAATTTCGTTACATACGCCACTGGGCGAAGAAGGCGATTCCGAATTCGGCGATTTGATCGAAGATTCTGAAGCCATTGTTCCTGCGGATGCGGTTTCCTTTACCCTTTTGCAAGAACAACTGCACTCAGTGCTAGATACCCTCTCCGAGCGCGAAGCTGGCGTCGTTGCGATGCGTTTTGGACTAACCGATGGTCAACCAAAAACCCTGGATGAAATTGGAAAGGTTTATGGCGTTACCCGAGAGCGAATTCGCCAAATCGAATCCAAGACGATGTCGAAATTGCGACATCCATCCAGATCCCAAGTACTCCGCGATTATTTGGATTAAGAATGAGCGAAAAAGTTACCTTACGAGTTAAGGCAAATGGTTCTATTCGCGTTACCGGTACCGTCGACTTTGTTGACGAGAACGGCAAGGTGTTGGAAACTCGAACCGACTTTTCGCTGTGCCGATGTGGCCATTCGCAGGAGAAACCATTCTGCGATGGTTCCCATAGGGCAGCAGGTTTTCAGGCGCCGGTCTACCAGCCAGAAGTTAGTGAATAATTCCTAGTAAGTAACTAGTGAGTAATTGGTAAATAAAAGAGGCTAGCGAGCCTCTGAAGCAACGGCAGTTAACTTGCTTGTTTCATCCTGGATTGCTTTAACGACCGGCTTTAAGCCTTCGGCATACTCCTTGGCATGATGACCACAGAAAAGGAGTTCGCCACCATTGAGCAAAGTCGCCCGAACATAAGCCTGAGCACCACAACGATCGCAACGATCGACGGCATTCAACGGCGTTGGTTCGAGAATCAACTGCTCAGTCATTAGGTCTCACTTTCTAGTACTTGGTAGATCCTAGTTTAATGCTAATGGCGACAACCAAGATTGCCATTTCTTTATTCCCGCAGAAATAACGTAGTGCATTTATGGAGAAAACGTGGGATAAAAAGAGATTTATCCCACTATTTGGAGCAGATTCTCGACTAATTCACACCAAAGTTGGGCGCGTATCGCTTCATCCCTGAGCGAAGAAAGATAATCTTTCGCATCGTGGCTACTAAAGATAAAACTTCGGCAATCGAGAACAACTACACCGCCAAGGATTTAGCGATTCTCGAAGGTCTAGATGCCGTTCGAAAACGACCAGGAATGTATATCGGGACCACGGATTCTCGTGGGCTCATGCACTGTCTTTGGGAAATTATTGATAACGCTGTCGATGAAGCTTTGGCTGGACATTGTAAAAAGATCGATATCAGTCTGGAATCAGATGGATCGGTTGAAGTTAAAGATGATGGACGGGGCATCCCGGTTGATAAAGAGCCAAAAACTGGATTGACCGGTGTCGAAGTAGTTCTGACCAAACTTCACGCAGGTGGAAAATTCGGCGGCGGTTCTTATGCAGCATCCGGTGGACTTCACGGTGTTGGCGCCTCTGTTGTCAATGCTCTGGCTTCCCGTTTGGATGCTGAAGTCGATCGCAATGGAAAGATTTATTGGATGTCTTTTCAACGCGGTAATGCCGGAATCTTTGATGGCGAAGGACCAAAAGCCAATTTCAAAGAGAGTTCTGGCCTTCGAATTATCGGAAAAGTCCCGGCCAAGATCACCGGCACTCGTATCAAATGGTGGTTTGACCGTCAGATTTTCCTCAAAGAGGCAGAGCTGGCAATAGAGGATATTTATGCTCGAGCCAGACAGACCTCCTATTTGGTTCCAGGGTTGACCCTAGTTGTCAATGACAATCGAACTTCGAAAAAAACTTCCGAAACATTTCTTCATAAAGGTGGAATTTCGGAATTCTGTTCGTACCTTCGACCCGATGAAGCTATAAGCGAAGTTGTCCGCATCCATGGCTCAGGCAATTACACCGAGACGGTCCCCGTTCTAGATGAAAAAGGGCACATGATGCCCACCGACGTCGATCGCGAAATGCAAGTAGATATTGCGATGCAATGGGGAATGGGTTACGACACCACCGTTAGTTCTTTCGTTAACATTATCTCCACTCCTAAAGGTGGAACTCATATCCAAGGCTTTGAGCGAGCCATCACAAAGGCAATCAATGATGCCATGCGTGCCAATAAAGTTTTGAAAAATAATGAAGCAGATGTGATTAAGGACGATGTTCAAGAAGGAATGACCGCTGTTGTGACGGTCCGAATGTCGGAACCACAATTTGAAGGTCAAACTAAAGAAGTTCTGGGAACGGCCGCTGCCAACAAAATTGTTGCCGCAGTTGTTGCCGATGAGATGAAGGCATTCTTCTCATCTAGCAAGCGAATCGAAAAAGCTACAGGCAAGTTGATTATGGAAAAGATTGCCGCGGCTTCGCGAACTAGAATTTCGGCCCGGGCTCACAAGGATTTGCAGCGGCGTAAGAACGCGCTAGAAAGTTCGTCCCTACCCACCAAGTTATCCGATTGCCGTTCCGATGACACTGGTCGAACCGAACTCTTCATTGTTGAAGGAGACTCTGCTCTAGGTACCACAAAGGCGGCTCGAAACTCTGAGTACCAAGCGATCTTGCCCATTCGAGGAAAGATTCTCAATGTTCAGAAGGCTTCGCTTTCGCAGATGCTGGAGAACAATGAGTGCGCTTCCATTATTCAGGTAATTGGCGCCGGCTCGGGACGATCTTTCACTCTAGATGATGCTCGATACGGTCGGGTAATTTTGATGTCTGATGCAGATGTTGACGGCGCGCATATACGATGTTTGTTACTTACTCTGCTCTATCGATACATGCGCCCATTGATTGAAGCCGGACGAGTCTTTGCTGCCATCCCGCCACTCCATCGAATCGATGTCGTTGGGGGAAAGCGTGGCGAAATTCATTACACCTATTCCGATGATGAAATGCGAAAAGTATTGGCGGATCTGACTAAAGCTGGCAAACGTTGGAAAGAGCCAGTGCAACGGTATAAAGGTTTAGGTGAAATGGATGCGGATCAACTTCGGGAAACAACCATGGATCCCAACCATCGCACCCTTCGACGAGTCACCATGAAAGATGCTGCCCAAGCCGAAGCAATATTTGAACTTTTGATGGGCAACGATGTAGCGCCACGAAAAGAATTTATCTCTAACGCTGAAATTGATAGAGACCGAATCGACGCCTAAATCATTTCTAGAAAAGGGTGTCTTTCGCAGGTGCTGCCTCTTTTGCAGATTTAAAGGGAACGCCTTCAAGTCGGGAACGCCGTGGCGTGGCGAAGTTTTTAGAAATCACGGTGAGCTCATCTGAAACTTGTTTGCGAATTGCCGCTTCGCTTCCTAACAATTTCTTCAGTCCAGCAATTGTTGTGGATAGCTCAGATTGTTCGGTTTCTAGTTCTATTCTCGACATTTTCGTCAGACGCCGCAACGGCATATCCAAAATGTAAACGGTCTGCTCGTCGGTCAATTTAAACCCTTTGATCAGCGCCGCTTTAGCTTGCGCCGCGTCATCGCTTCCACGAATTATCTTTATAACTTTGTCGATATCGATAATGGCTTTGAGTAAGCCGTCGACCAAGTTCAGGCGAACCTCAGCCTTATCTTTGCGATACTGCGACCGGCGGCGGACCACGTTGATTCGGTGATCGATGAAGACCTGGAGTAGGTCTCGAAGTCCCAGCGTTTGCGGCCTACCATTGACGAGTGCAACCGCGTTGATAGAAAAGGCATCTTCCATCGGGGTGAGTTTGTACAGTTTCTCAAGAACATCTTGGGCTTCAAAGCCGTTCTTTATTTCTACAACCACTTTGGTTCCTTGTTGCCCATCGGAAAGATCTACGATGTCAGAGATGCCTTGAATTTTCTTACTCTTCACCAGGTCGGCAATTTTCTCGACAACTTTCTCTGGGCCGATGTTAAAGGGAAGTTCAGTGATGACGATTCCCATTTTTCGGGAAGTCACCTTCTCAATGGTGGCAGTGGCGCGAACTTTAAAAGCGCCTCGGCCATTTTCGTATGCTTCTCGAATGCCGTCCATGGCGACAATTTCTCCGCCAGTTGGAAAATCGGGGGCGGGGATAAATTTCATCAAGGATTTTAAGGTGGCCTGTGGGTTTTCGATCAAATGCTTGGTAGCGGCAATTACTTCACCAAGGTTGTGTGGGGCCATATTGGTGGCCATACCTACGGCAATTCCCGTAGCGCCATTGACTAACAAATTTGGAAAGGCCGCTGGAAGGACTTGGGGTTCCATCAGTTGTCCGTCATAGTTGGAACCAAAATCGACGGTATTTTCGTCGGATTCATTGACCATAGTTAAAGCGGCGGGAGCTAACCGAGATTCGGTGTAACGCATGGCGGCAGGACCAGCGTCCAAAGATCCGAAGTTTCCATGACCATCAATAAGTGGCAATCTCATGGAAAAACCTTGGGCCATTCGAACCATGGCATCGTAAATGGCACCATCTCCGTGGGGGTGGAGCTTTCCCATCACATCACCGACGACTCGGGCGCATTTGACGTGGCCTTTATCTGGGCGAAGTCCCATCTCCGACATCTGGTGCAGAATTCGACGCTGAACCGGCTTTAGGCCGTCTCGAGCATCTGGAAGAGCGCGCGAGTAAATGACCGAATAGGCGTACTCGAGAAAGGACTCTGACATTTCGGTAGAGACGTCGATATCGACGATTCGACCAGGGTTCTCACCAGGTTTTGGGAGAACGGCTTTAGGGGTGCGTGCCATGCGGGCTATCTTGCCAAGAGTTGAAGCATTTATGACGTAGCGACAAGCGGCCGGGCCCCGATAACTGAGACACATTGGGCAGCTAGGTCGCTGGCACCGGACAAACACTCCGTTAAATCGCGCTGATTGAGCCAAGCTGGGATAAATCCGGCTGCAAAACAATCTCCAGCGCCAGTTGTATCTACGACTTCTGCAGGCATTGCCTGCATGTGAACAACCTCGCCACCTCGGTGTTGTGCCAACGAGCCATGGGAACCGCGCTTGATAACTACAGTCGGGCATAACTCCAGTAAATTCGTGATGGCTTGGACTGGATCAACCAACCCCGAGAGAAAATGGGCCTCTTCCTCATTCATGATGAGAAGATCCATCAACGATAACCAGATCCGAACCTGGTCTGCGCCAGCGTGGGCCAATACTCCAACCGATGCCGGGTCAAAAACGATTTTCAAATTTCTATTTCGGGCGATCTCGATAATCTCCAAAACCCCAGCCCGAGACTCTAGGTTGAGCAGGCAATAGCCAGAGAGATAGATCGCAGTGATGTCGTCAAGATCGGGCAAATCGGTTGGACCTAGCCCTGAATTCGCTCCCGAGTCCGGAAACATGGTGCGCTCGCCACTTTTATCTACTAAAACTATTACGACGCCAGTATGAGCACCTTCGATCACGGTGTTGGCATGAGTGACGCCGTAGCGATCGAGTTCGGCTAGTACCGATTTTCCAGCTGAGTCGTCGCCGACCCGAGCCATCAAGAAGGTATCCGAACCCGTTACTGCCAGCCAAGAAGCTACATTCGCGGCGGCTCCGCCACCGTGAGTAGAAATCTGGGCTTTGGTATCGCTGGCGTAATTAATATCGGAATCTAAAATCGCGACAACATCGAGCATGATGTCGCCGATGCAGAGAATTTTCATTTCTGGTTATGCGCTCAGCGCCATGGCAATGTGGGCTGCAAGTAGCGAATTGGATTTAATGATCTCAATGTTTACGCGAAGAGATTCGCCATTGCTGGAAGAGTGAAAATGCTCCAGCAGAAAAGGAGTGACTGCTTTCCCGGTTACCCCTTCTTTTTCGGCCGCTTCAAGTCCGGAGTTCAACAAGGCATCATGCAAAGTTCGATCCATTTCATGAACAACTGGATTGGTCACGACAATCGCGCACTGATCCGTTTCGATTTCGTGTCTATTATTCCAAATGGTGGCTATATCTTGAGCGCTCTCAACACGATGCTCAATTTCATAGCCAGAGTCGGTGAGATAAAAACCTGGAAAGCGATTTGTCTGGTAGCCCAGAACTGGAACTGCAAGTGTTTCAAGACGTTCTAATGTGCCGGGAACATCCAGAATAGATTTAACGCCGGCGCAAACAATCACAATTGGAGTGCGAGCTAATGCAAGAAGGTCTGCGGATTCATCGTAAGAATGACCACGGTGCACGCCACCAAGTCCACCTGTGGCGAAGACTGAAATACCGGCCAAATGCGCAATGTGTGCTGTGGCAGCCACCGTGGTTGCCGCGCTGTGATGTGTAGCTTGGATTATCGCTAAGTCTCGGGTGGATGCCTTGACGACATTGGAGTCATTTGCGATTCGGTCCAACTCATCGCTCTCTAGCCCCACATGGATGATTCCGTCGATGAGGGCGATCGTGGCGGGAGTGGCACCGGCTGCTCGGACAATGGTTTCTACTTCATGAGCAACTTCTAGATTTCGAGGACGAGGCAACCCGTGGCTGATAATTGTTGATTCCAAGGCCACTACGGGACGATGGGACTCCCGGGCGGCAATTACTTCTCGTGAGTACTTGATCATGATCGCAAGATTACTGGCTAACACCTTCGCAGAAGAAAACGGTCGAAAAGTTGCGTTATCGCCGAATGCGTAAGGCAAGATGACCTGGTGAGTTTTCAACTATCGGACTTATCTAACTCGATATTTTCCAGCCTAGGGTTAGCGGCTCGGCCAGATGTGCTGGGGATTGGGACCAGCCCTGTGGGGCGAGAATGCCTACTTTTGATCGACGGTATGGGTTTGTCCGCCCTTAACGAATATTCCGAACTCTTTCCTATCTTTAAAGAGTTCACCAGATCGGATTCATTAACCTCACATTTCCCGTCTACTACGGCCACCAATTTATCTTCGCTCGGGACCGGGGAATTGGCGGGTGTGCATGGAATGTTGGGTTACACCGTGAGAGTTCCTCGAAGTGGTGATCCAGGTCGACTGCTCAACGCGTTGAAATGGGATGAACGTGTCGACCCGGTGATGTGGCAGAAATCTGCTACGAATTTCGAACGGGCAGCCGCGGCGGGGATAAGTGCAACTCATATTGCAGCAAAGCGCTATGAAGGTTCTGGTTTTACGCGTGCGGCGCTGCGTGGTTGTACATATGCAGGAGCTAATCAGCTGTCGGAAATCATTTCTTCGACCACGGCTGCGTTGGGAACTGCGCCTTCATTTGCCTATGTCTATCTCAACAATTTAGATCACGCCGGTCATGAAGCGGGAGTTGGCTCACCGTTGTGGTTGACTGCGATGCAGGTAGTGGCTGATCTGATGAAAGGGCTTTTGGAAAATCTGCCCCATGGAACCAGAATTTGGGTCACCGCAGATCACGGAATGATTAACGTTACCGATTCAATAGTTATGGGCGAGAGCAATCCCCTCATGCGCAATGTCACACTTGTCGGCGGTGAACCCCGCGCTCGCCATATTTACCTCCAAGAAGGAACTGAAGTGGCAACTAAAAAGATTTGGGAAGATTATTTAGGTGACCGAGCCCAAGTTTTTCTGAAGCGCGAATTAATTCAATCTGGTCTAATAGGTCCAATCGTCACCGAGGATAGTCACGATCGATTGGGGGATTTAATTGTTGTCCCGGCAGATCGATTGATATTCATTGATCCTTCGAGAGTAAAGCAGGAAAGTTCTATGGTTGGTCATCACGGCGGATTAACCGCTACAGAGTTAGAAATACCCCTCTTAATGGCACAAGGTTGAAGGAGATGAATATGGGGCAGTCGATAACTTTTCCAAGCAACGGGGATTCATGTACTGGTTACTTATCACTTCCTGCCGGCGGCAGCGGACCTGCGCTCATAGTTATCCAAGAGTGGTGGGGATTGGTCGGACACATCAAAGATGTTGTTGATCGGTTTGCTCAAGCCGGATTTGTGGCGCTAGCCCCGGACCTGTACCACGGTGAAATTGCCGAAGAACCGGATGTCGCCAAGAAGTTGCTCATGGAGATGCAGATGAAAAAGGCCGCGCACGACATTGCCGGAGCGGCCAATTACTTGGTATCTAGGTCAGATGTTTCTGCAACTGCCGTTGGCGCTATTGGCTTCTGTATGGGCGGATCGCTTGCTCTATGGAGCGCTACTTTTTGCGACGCGATCGGGGCTGCCGTTGGTTTCTATCCTGGTGGATCATGGGAACGGATGGCGCCCGTTTGGAGCGGGTATGCAGGCAAGGTCGCTCAAATCCATTGTGCGCATTCGGATGGAACTTCAGCCGCACCGGGGATTCAGGAAGCAGTTACTTCGATAATTGGCGCTGGTGGGCAGGTGCAGACATTTGATTATCCCAACACGGCACACGCATTTTTCAATGATGATCGCCCAGAAGTCTTTGATGCACCTGCAGCCGCGTTGGCATGGGAGAGAACAGTAGAGTTCTTCAAGAACTCCCTTAAATAATTTATTCTGGATCGCTCTTTCCGCCAAATAAAATATCGTCCCACGATGGGATTCTGATTCGCTTGGTGACGCCATCTTTTCTGGCTTCGGGATCGATTGTGGAATCGGTTTCATCCAGATCAAGTACGCCACTCACTGGAGTGCTGGAGATGCTGATAGTTCGGGTTACTTCTTCTTCGCGAACTGCCACTAAACGCGGAGCGCCAGATTGCGGTTCGCTGGGATAAATCATTCCGTGGCTTGGAACTTTGGAACGAGGCTCTCGCTCTTCGCCGGCGATCCATTTTGCAGTTTCATCGTGAGCTACCAAGGAATGATTATGAATATCAAAAATCCACTCTGCATGCGCAATCCCATCTTTCGTGGGGTAGGTAAGCACAATTACCCAGGTGCCATTGCTTTGTCGATGAGAATTCCATTCGACTTCGGTCATATCCACACCACGTGGCGATAATTGATCCCATGTCGTAATCTGAAGCGTTGGCGAGTGCGAATCTCGGCGCAACGGCGTTTCCAACGCTAGTCCTATGACATAAGCCCGTTCCTGCAGAATTGGTCCTGAGTACTTATCAATTTTCTCCGCGCTCCACCCCGTCGCTCGAGCGAGCGCATCGATAGTTTCGCCCGCGCGAAGGCGAGCTTGAATCTGTTTAACATTGACCTCTGCCTCGTCTAGACCAGCGCTCTGGTTGACGATGGCGACCAATCGCGGCGCAACGAGCGCGGCACGCATGGATTCATCAATTTCTACCCGATAACGAGCGCCAGAACCGTCCGAAAGTTCGATGTGGCTTCCATCTTCGGATTTGCCAGTGAATTTTAAGTCTGTCACGAGACAAGAGTGCCACAGGTAGAGCCGAAAATCGGGCAAGCACAGCCCCAAGGAATTCCAAATCAAAGAATGCCACTAGATTAGGAATATGAACCGCGTCGGAAACTTGCCCGAAGACCTTCTCGCCCTTGCAATCTCAGTCGCCGAATCTGCCGGTCAATTATTGATGCAACGGCCACAGGTTTTAGATGTACATCAGAAAACCTCGGCGGTGGATTTTGCTACGCAGATGGATCATGCCAGTGAAAAATTGATAGTGGAGAAATTGCTCGCGGCCCGTCCCGACGATGGCATCATCGGCGAGGAAGGTTCCGAGCGAGAGAGCACCTCTGGGATTACCTGGGTCATCGATCCTCTCGATGGCACGGTCAACTATTTTTATGGCTTAGCCGGTTGGAATGTAAGTGTCGCTGCCAAGGATAGTGATGGGGTTCTCGTGGGGGCGGTATTTGCTCCGACCGTGAATACGCTGTGGAGCGCCTATCGGGGAGGAGGGGCCTTTCAAAATGGCATCGCGATTCGATGCAATGACCCAGTTCCCTTGAATCGAGCCCTCATTTCTACTGGTTTTTCTTACAACTTAGAGCTGCGCGAAGCACAAGCTGCCCGCATTCATCGGTTAATTCCGCAGATTCGGGATCTACGTCGGATTGGCGCTGCCGCTGTAGATCTCTGCCATGTCGCCGCCGGGTCGGTGGATGGATATTTCGAGGCTACCTTGCAAGAGTGGGATTTGGCCGCCGGGGGGCTCATCGCACAGGAGGCAGGGGCACTTGTGACGGGTCGAAATGGGGCAGTTGCCAATCACGAGATGGTGATCGCTGCTGGCCCAACGCTCCACGCCCGTTTGGTTGCGGAAATTGGCTAGAAACTGGGAAGGTGTGGCCGGCTTGGTGCCCAAATTGTCGCCAACTGCTTATTTATGGCAAGATACGGCTCTTGGCATCTGAGCCATAAGCGTAAATTCATACTTTCGAATTATTTAGGTTAGGACCTGCTATGAACGTGCTGGACTCCGTAGACGCGGTATCACTCCGCTCCGATCTTATTAATTTCCGTCCTGGAGATGAGATCAAGGTCAGCGTTCGAGTTATTGAAGGTAGCAAGAGCCGTATCCAGGTTTTCCAAGGCATCGTTATCCGACGTCAAGGATCTGGAGTTCGCGAGACATTTACGATCCGCAAGCTGTCCTACGGTGTCGGAGTGGAACGAACCTTCCCAGTGCACACCCCAGTAATTGAAAAGTACGAAATGGTCCGACGTGGCGATGTTCGCCGCGCGAAGTTGTATTACCTACGCGACCTTCGTGGCAAGGCTGCAAAGATTAAAGAACGCCGTGGCGCAAACAATGAGTTCATCGTTGAAGAGGTCATCGTCGCTCCTGTTGTGGTTGAGACGGTGGCTCCAATCGAGGCAGTTGCAGAAGTTGAAACCGCAGCTGCAGAAGTTGAAGCAGTCTCTGACGAGTCTTCGACTCAAGCGTAACTCCCCAGTTTCTTAATGCGCCTACCAAAAAAAGGTTCTCTCCTTCGAGAGCTACCTATTATCGTTGTTGCCGCGCTGGTTGTTTCAGTCCTGGTAAAAACTTTCTTGGTGCATTTTTTCTTCATCCCTTCTGGTTCCATGGAGAACACCTTGCAGATAGGCGATCGAATCGCTGTCAATAAATTGGCAACTTTCTTCTCGGATATTAAGCGCGGTGAAGTTGTGGTTTTCCGTGACCCAGCTAATTGGTTGGGTTCAGTTCAATCCCCTAAGGGTCCAGCCGTTGTTGAAGCCCTTAAGACTGGTCTGGAAACTGTGGGAATTTTGCCCGATCCCGCCAAACAATATTTGATCAAGCGAACCATCGGCGTTGGTGGCGATCACGTGGTCTGTTGCGATACGAAGGGTCGGCTACAAATCAACGGCGTTTCGGTCAACGAGCCATATATTTACGATGGCAATAAACCAAGCCAAAATACTTTTAATGTCACCGTTCCAAAAGGATTTATCTGGGTCATGGGCGATCATCGCGATGCCAGTGCTGACTCACGTTTTCATACTGAAGATAAATATAAGGGCATGGTTCCGCTGAGCGCCGTCGTTGGACGAGCTGAATTTGTCGTGTGGCCATTTACCAGCGTGAAGTTTCTGCCTGCTGGTCATGATTTAACGAAGTTGCCGGTCCTTAAAGCAAAATAATTGTGCCCTGTGCCGACTAGCATTTTCAGATGGCACTTTTAGAATCCACGCTTCTAGCACATGGCATTGCCCATATTGCGGGAGTGGATGAGGCAGGTCGCGGACCATGCGCCGGACCACTTGTTGTCGCGGCGGTCATCTTGGAAAATCCTCTGGATTCATTGTGGAAGGGAATCAAAGACTCCAAGAAACTCACCGAATCTCGACGTGAAGAATTATTCGAACTCATCATGAAATACGCTCTCGCTTTCGCAATTATTGAAATACCGGCGGCTGAAATAGATGAAGTTGGTCTGCATCGCAGCAATCTGGAAGGAATGCGTCGAGCAGTTCAAGCGCTGAGTATCCGTCCTGAGTACGTTCTCTCCGATGGTTACGCGATTACCGGACTTGATATTCCAACTTTGGCGGTGTGGAAGGGCGATCAAGTGGCTCTCACTGTAGGTGCCGCTTCTATCCTGGCAAAGGTGTACCGAGATCGCATGATGCTAGAGCTGGATTTGCTTTATCCCGAGTATGGTTTTAAAAGTCATAAGGGGTATATCACCGTGCAACATAGTCGAAATCTCATCGAATTTGGGCCATGTGATATTCACCGCCGTTCTTTTTCCAATATCGCATCACTCCTTCCTCGCTAAGTTATCAACACCACTTTTTTCTCCACGATGAAAAAACATTTCTAGATTTCACAATCGCCATCCGAATTACTTTCACTTCCTAATCTTGGCCGAGAAGGAAATGGGACGCGTGAGTACATATAAGAAAATGCTGGGCGCACAAGGTGAAGATTTTGTCGTGGAGTATTTACTCAAGCAAGGGTGCATCATTTTAGATCGCAACTGGCGAATTAAAGAGGGTGAAATAGATATCGTTTCGCAGTATCCCAATGGAGTAGTGGCTTTTGTGGAAGTAAAGACTCGGTCCTCATTAACTTTTGGCCATCCCATTGAGGGAATAGGAATTGAAAAATCTATGCGATTGCAACGGCTGGCACTTGCCTGGCTGTGCACCAACAAAATGTTTGGCGCAGATTATCAAATTGATTGTGCTGGCGTGCTTGCCATCCCCAATCATCCGTGCGAACTAGATTATCGCTCGGCAATTTTGTAAATGGGACTGGCCTCACTTTCTTCGATCTCTCTGGTTGGACTCAATGGTCACCTCATTAATGTGGAAGTCGATATTGGAGATGGAATCCCCAGCTACATATTGCTCGGACTTCCAGATTCTGCGCTCTCTGAATCAAAAGATCGGGTTCGCTCTGCCATTATCAATAGTCAAGAAGAGTGGCCCAGAAACAAAATCACGGTTTCGCTCTCTCCTGCGTGGATGCCCAAGAGTGGATCGGGATTTGATCTTCCCATCGCGCTGTCGATCATCGCTGCGCATGGAGCATTTCCTTTCTCATTCGAAGCAGATTCGGTTTTTCTCGGTGAACTGGGGCTGGATGGAGAAGTCCGTTCAATTCGCGGGATCCTGCCTTCGTTACTGGCGGCGAAGTCGTTGGGCATGAAGCGAGCTTTTATTCCCTTCAAGAATTTCATGGAAGCATCACTGGTTTCTGGAATTGAAGTCGTCCCGGTCACCTCATTAAAAGAAACACTGGAAATTCTTCGTAGCGGGAAAATTCCACAGCACTTTCAAGAAGTGTCAGAGACACTCACTCCTGCGTCTGATCTCGATCTTATGGATGTCGTCGGTCAATCTGAATCCAGACGGGCTTTGGAAATCGCTGCGATTGGAGCCCATCATCTGTTGCTTATTGGCCCACCAGGAACTGGCAAGACAATGCTGGCAGAGCGGATTCCAACAATCTTGCCGGCGCTAGATTCAGAGCAGGGAATTGAAGTTACTGCCATTCATTCCGTGGCTGGAAAATTACTTAATTCCGCCAGTGGGAATTCGCTTCCACCCTTTGTATCTCCACACCACACGACTTCAACTGCTGCCATGGTGGGAGGGGGATCGCATCAGATCAAACCTGGGGCAGCTTCTTTGGCACATCACGGCGTCCTCTTTATTGATGAGGCACCCGAATGTGCCACAGGGGTCTTGGATGCCCTACGTCAACCTTTGGAATCAGGTGAGGTAACAATTTCCAGAGCTTCGGGAATTGTAAAATATCCGGCCCGATTTATTTTGGTACTTGCGGCCAATCCATGTCCATGTGGTCGCTCATCAGGAAAAGGCCGAGGGTGCACATGTTCATCGCTTCAAATCCGTCGCTATTTGCAACGACTTTCGGGTCCGCTAATGGATCGCATCGATATTCGGCTTTTAGTGTTGCCACCTTCGCGATTGGAAATGGCAACCGCCACTACATCCGAGAGCAGCGCCGTGGTTCGTTCCCGGGTCGTATTGGCACGTGGTACGCAAAGAATTCGGTTTGCGCAATTTCCATGGCGTTTGAATTCACAAATACCAGCAAAATTATTGCGCACCGATTTTGTCGCGGAAAAAGCTGGAATGAACCTGCTGTTGAGCGAAATGGACATGGACCGATTGAGCGCACGAGGCTTTCATAAAGTGCTTCGGGTTGCTTGGAGCGTGGCAGATAGCAATCAACATCAGATTCCGACGTTATCCGATGTGAAGGAAGCGCTATCACTGCGCCAAACGTTAGGGCATTTTTCATGACTGATCTGGAAGGCGATTCATTAATTCAACTCTTCGCGGCAATCGAAGGCGGGTACGCTTTTTGGAGCCGGAAAATTTCATCCGGTGGCGCCCATGATACTTTGCAAAGAATTCGATCAAATCACTATCCGGACGGTGACAATGGAATTGTAGGGATTCGAAAGAGATTGGAACTGAAATCGGCGGCGCAGCTTAAGGAAGAAATAATTCGGGCGGGAGGTTTTTTTCTTACTCCCTCAGATCATGATTGGCCGGTGCAGCTCAATGATTTAGCCGCTCCACCACTGGCTTTGGTAGGAAAAGGGGAACGAACATCTCTACCTTCTGCCAGCAAATCCTTGGCTATTGTGGGAACTAGGAATCCGACTGATTATGGGAAACGAATCGCGGGGGATTTCGCGCTAGCTGCGGTGGAACGGGATTGGTGCATAGTCTCTGGTGGTGCCTATGGAATCGATGCCATTGCTCATCAGGGCGCGCTTACAGGCTCGGGGATCACTGTGGCGATTCTTGCTGGTGGTCTGGATTTCAACTACCCAGCGGGAAATCAACACCTCTTTGAGGAAATAGCCCTTAATGGACTCCTTCTCTCCGAAGTAATGCCATCCGTTCGTGCTGAACCTTTTCGCTTTCTGACTCGTAATCGACTAATCGCTGCTCTTTCACAAGGCACTATCGTCGTAGAAGCGGCATACCGAAGCGGATCGTTGCGAACTGCACGAGAAGCCGCTGACCTTATGCGGTTAGTCATGGCGGTGCCTGGACCTATCACTTCGCCTGCTAGTGAGGGCTGTCACCGATTGATCGCAGAAAGGTCGGCAGAATTAGTCACTTCGATACCTGAAGTCATGGAATTGGTGAACCCGCTCGGCAGTGAGTGAGAGACTTAGCCCATGGACAATCAAACGCACCGCGCAGGATTTGTTGCGATTATTGGTCGTCCCAATACTGGCAAATCAACATTGGTCAATGCTCTAGTGGGCAAGAAGATTGTGATTACCTCGCCCCATCCCAACACGACAAGAAATCCAATTCGGGGAATTATCTCCCGACCTGAATTTCAAATGATCGTGGTGGATACGCCGGGAATTCATAAACCCAAAACTTTGCTCGGGACTCGCCTCAACGCAATGGTGACAGAAAACATTGAATCAGTTGATGCCGTTCTGATCTGCTTGCCGGCAGATGAAGCGATCGGATTAGGCGACGAGTTCATCGCCAAACAGGTAATCAATCAACGTCGAGTCTTCATTGCCGTGACAAAAGTCGATCGAGTCAAGCGAGAAAAACTCATTGAACATCTAGTGTCGGTCTCCGAGTTTTGTACCAGACTTAATCTCACGGTCCAAGAGATCATTCCCGTATCTGCCAAAGAGCAAGATCAAACCGAATTGTTGCTCCAGTTGTTAGCAGCTCAATTGCCAGTTTCTCCTTCTCTCTATCCAGAAGATATAACCACCGATCAGGCCCAAGAGCTCATGATCACTGAATTGATTCGTGAAGTTGCGATTGCCGACCTTTATGAAGAGCTGCCTCACTCGGTAATGATTACCATCGACGAAATGAGCCAACGAGAAGGCAAGAATTTCTTCGATATTCATGCAACGATTCACGTCGAAAGAGATAGCCAAAAATCCATCATTATCGGCCCACAAGGAACTCGGTTAAAGGCGATCGGAATTAAATCCCGACAGGCAATTGAATCGCTTTTAGATGCCAAGATTTACCTAGGTCTTCATGTAAAAATATCTAAAGAGTGGCAGCGAGACCCCAAGGCTCTTGCCAAACTTGGGTTTACGCAGAAGTAGGCTGATCTTTTCGACTGGCAAAATAGGAACCAATAAGAACTAATGGCAGACCAATTCCAATCCCAAGGGTTAATGGCTCACCTAAGAGCACAACTCCCAAGAGCACTGCGAATGCAGTGTTGATATAGGTCACCAAGGAAGCACGCGCTGGTCCAATGTCATTCATGACGATGAAGAAGGCAATAAAAGCAAAGGCCGTGGAAAACAATCCAAGCGCAAGGACAGATGCACCGGCTTTTAGCGATGGAAGATGATCAGGCATTTGAATTACAGCGAAGGGCAGATAGAAAATAGCGGTAATGGCCATAGCCGTGCCATTAATTGCAATGCCATCTACATGAGGAATTTTCCGATTTACCATGATGGTTGACCAGGCATATCCCACAGACGCCAAGAGAATCATGCCGATTGAGAGCAGATTTTGCTCTCCGGAGAAACTTTCTAATCCAACGACCAGAAAGACTCCAATAAAACCAATGATGAGGCCCATAAGTCGTTTCCTATGCCAAACCGATCGGTCCCCATATATGGAGGTAATCACGGTTGACCAAATAGGAACTGTTGCCACCAGTAAGCCAGCCAATCCCGATGAGAGTTTCTTCTCGGCGGTAGTGATTAAAATCCACGGCCCAATCATTTCGCCAATGGCATAGGGCATTACATAGCGGAAGTTTTTGAGTGCGCCAGCCAGAGCACCTCTCTTGATCGCGATTGGCACTAAAATCGCCGAACCGATCAGCACCCGAGAAAAGACGATTACGCTAGGTTGAAATTCGACTACCGCAACTTTCATAAAGAGGTAGGGGATTCCCCATAATAAACCGACAGCCAAAAATAAGGTCAAACTACGTTTTGACATAGAACTATTTGCTCCCGTATTCGCGAATCACAGATTGGTATAGCTCGATAGTTTGGGTTGCGATAGCTGGCCAACCAAAATGATCAATGGCTCGCTGACGACCGGCGTCGCCATACTGTTTCAGTAGCGAGGGATTGTTCATCAACTTTTCAATGGCGAGCGTTAAAGAGTTTTCAAAGGCGGGTCCCTCGCCGTTGTACTCCACCAACTCTCCAGTGATTTTATGATCGACAACTTCCGGAATGCCGCCAACTCGTGAAGCCAGGACTGCGGTTTGGCAGGCCATTGCCTCCAGATTTACTATTCCCAGCGGTTCATAGACCGAGGGGCAGATGAAGAGATCGGCGCTGGAGAGAAGCGCATTCAACTGCCCTTGGGGCAACATTTTTTCTTGCCACCAAATATTTTTTCGCGTTGATTGTAATCTGTGAATGAGGTCGGAAATTTCGGCGCCAATCGCTGGCTCATCAGGACTTCCTGCTGCAATTACTAAGCCAAAGTCTGGCGATACTTTCTCCCAGGCGCGAAGTAAGTGTGCCAATCCTTTTTGTCGAGTAATGCGACCAACAAAAATTGCATACCTGCCCGATATCCCCAAAGACTCCAGAAGATCTGTGTCAGGTTTTGGGGAATATTTTTGAGTATCTACGCCATTGAGAATGGTGTGGATCTTCTTGGGGTTGAGTGCGGGGTAAGCCCGAAGGATGTCGCCTTTCATGCCATCGCTGACGGCGATGATGGCATCTGCGGCTTCATATGCGGTTTTCTCGGCCCAGGATGAGAGTCGATAACCACCGCCCAATTGCTCGGCCTTCCACGGTCGGTCCGGCTCTAACGAATGCGCTGTGATCACATGCGGAATGCCGTGAAGCATGGCGGCAAAATGGCCAGCCAGATTGGCATACCAAGTGTGGGAGTGGACCAGATCTACGCCAGCTAGTGATTGTGAGATTTGGATATCGGTGACGAAAGCTTGAAGTGCTGGATTTATCGCGGAAAATTCTTCGGGGAGCGGATAACCGGTAGCGTCGGTTCGTTCTTGTCCAAAGCAATGGACATCTACCGAGATGGACTCTTGAAGGGCTTGGGTCAATTGAAGGGCGTGGACTCCCGCGCCGCCATAAATATGTGGTGGCCACTCCTTAGTTACTAAACCGATTCGCATCTGCAACCCATCCTTCTGCTTCCTGCAACTTTAATATGTGACCCGTGTTCTATTGGTCGATTGGTCTATTTTGAGGCAACGACTAAGGGTATCGTTACCGCATGGCCCGACAAGAGCAGTTGCTTGGAATAGTTCTCGCTGGTGGAGAAGGTAAGCGGTTGATGCCGCTCACGGCTGACCGGGCAAAGCCGGCGGTCCCATTTGGCGGGGCTTACCGCCTCATTGATTTCGTACTTTCCAACTTAGTAAATGCCGATCTTCGTAAGATCGCAGTTCTGACCCAATATAAATCGCATTCCCTGGATAGGCACATCACGACCACGTGGCGAATGTCGACCTTATTAGGTAACTACATCACGCCAGTCCCTGCGCAACAGCGCCTTGGACCCCGGTGGTACACCGGCAGCGCCGATGCGATTCTGCAGAATTTCAATTTGATCCACGACGAAAACCCTAAGCATGTTTTAGTTTTCGGAGCCGATCACGTCTACCGAATGGACCCCACCCAGATGTTTGATTTCCATCTGCAAACTGGGGCGGGAATTACGGTTGCCGCGATTCGGGTCAAACGCTCAGAAGCCAGCGAATTTGGCGTCATTGAATTGGCAGAAGATGGAATCACCATTAAGGCATTTCACGAAAAACCAGCCAATCCGCCGCCAATGCCAGGAAACCCTGAATACTCACTGGTTTCCATGGGTAACTACATTTTTAAACGCGATGCCATGGAAGAAGCGTTAATTCTCGATTCGGAAGATTTGGAAAGTCGGCATGATTTAGGTGGAAACATCATTCCCATGATGACCGCTGCCGGTTTAGCGCGCGCCTACGATTTCGCACACAATATTGTCCCGGGCGAAACCGAACGCGATAAAGGTTATTGGCGCGATGTAGGAAGCATTGATGCTTACTATGACGCGCACATGGATTTGGTTTCAGTACATCCAATATTTAATTTATACAATCGAGATTGGCCATTGTTGACAAATCCACCGTCATTGCCACCAGCAAAATTTTCGGAAAATGGTTCTGCCGTGGATTCCATTGTCGGTGCGGGGTCCATTATTGCCGGTGGACGTCTGGAGCGAACCGTTGCTTCCTTCGATGTCGCTGTTGCCACAAATGCACTTGTTCAAGGTTCGGTTTTAATGCCGTCGGTCCGAATCGGCGCTGGAGCCATAATTCGAAATGCAATCTTGGATAAGAATGTAATTGTGGAACCAGGAGCCCAGGTTGGCGTGGACCACGAACGCGACCGGGCACGATTTACCATTTCCGAAGGTGGGATTGTTGTTGTGGGCAAAGGAACGACCATAACCGCCCATTAATACCTGCCATTTATTCACTGCTCTTTCTGCATTACATCCTTACCTTTTGTGAAACCGCTAAGGTGAGTAAGTGAGTGATGCCCAAGCCAAAGTTCGTTCCGCTCTGGATGCTGCCGTAGCAGCCATCGGAGGAAAACCACGCGTGGGCCAAATGGAAATGGCAGAAGCAGTTGCCAACGCTCTTGCCAATCGACATCACCTTTTAGTTCAAGCTGGAACTGGCACTGGAAAATCCTTAGCTTATTTAGTGCCGGCCCTTGCGCACGGAAAAAAAGTGTTAGTGGCCACGGCAACTTTGGCTTTGCAGCGCCAGCTCGTGGAACGCGACTTACCTAGAATTAAAGTTGCTTTAGAGAAAGAACTCAATCGAGAATTAACCTTTGCGGTCTACAAAGGCGTTGGAAATTATCTCTGCCTTCAAAAGATGAATAGTTCGGTCGCCGATCCCGACGGCGAAATTCTTTTAGAAATTGGCGCTCTGGAGAAAGATGCACAACGATTACGGGCATGGGCAGAAACTCCTGGAATCTCCGGGGATAAGGACGATGCACCTGAAGTAGATCGGCGAGTCTGGTTTGCGAACTCAGTTTCCGGCCGAGAATGTATGGGAGCTGATGAATGCCCATTCGGCAATCTATGTTTTTCGGCAAATGCCAAAGCCAAAGCACAGAAGGCAGATGTAGTAGTCACCAATCACACTTTGCTCGCCATTGAAATCGTAGAGTCGCACCCGATCTTGCCAGAACGTGACGCGGTCATTTTGGATGAGGCGCACGAATTTATGGATCGCACCACACAAGCGGTTACCGAAGAATTGACTGTGGGTCGAGTCGAGCGATCTGCAAAAATGGCGAAGAAATATGTACCAGGAAAGATCGCTGACGCCTTTGCGAAAGCGGCTGACAAGTTTGCAGAGGCAATAAAAGAATTTTCTCAAGATATCCGAACTAATCTGGCGTTGGCGGGAAGATTGCCAGAGTTGCCCGCTCAACTTGAAGCGCCCATTCGACATGTGAAGGATTCGGCCCAGGCGGTGATTGCCCAAATAAATAAGGATTCAGAAATTCTAGACCCCGACTCCATGGCAGAACGAGTACGTGTGAAAGGAGCGGTCAATGAAATCATGCAAATTGCCACAAAGATGCTCCGCCCAGGAAGTTCGCAAGTTCTCTGGTTTGATCAAACTTTTTCCACTCTTTATCTAGCACCATTAAGTGTTTCTGCCGTACTCCGTGAAAATTTATTAACTCGGACGCCGGTGATTGCAACAAGTGCAACCTTGTCCGTCGGTAAGAGTTTTGATGCAATCGCCAAGGGCATCGGTTTTGAGGTGGGTGAACCTTCCCGTGTTGGAGAGGATGAAGAAGTATCTGAGTCAGCAGATAACTTTGGCATTGATCCATCAAATGTTCAGATGCTAGATGTTGGTTCCCCTTTTGATTTTGCCAATCAAGGAATGCTCTACCTGCCGCGCAACATTCCAGAACCTGGTCGCGATGGCCCCGCGCCTGAAGCGCTGACTGAACTCGGGGAACTTATTGAGGCCGCAGGGGGCCGAACCCTTGCCCTCTTCTCATCGTGGCGAGGCGTAGAAATGGCTGACATTCATCTGCGCAAGGTTTTAGCCGAACTCAAACTTCCCATCATTACCCAAAAACGTGGTGACAGTGTTGGGTCGTTGGTCGATCGTTTTGCTAAAGAGCCGACCTCAATTCTGCTGGGGACAATTTCGCTCTGGCAAGGGATCGATGTTCCTGGGCCATCTTGTACCTTGGTCGCCATTGATCGCATCCCCTTTCCAAGACCTGATGAACCAGTCATGAGCGCACGTGCCGCCGCCGCAGATGCCACCGGAGGAAGTGGATTCATGCAGGTCTCCTTGCCTCGAGCAGCGCTCTTATTGGCGCAAGGTACTGGTCGATTAATCCGATCTACCGAAGATCGAGGCGTAGTTGCCATTTTGGATTCCAGAATTGTGACCAAGCGCTACGGATCAGTCTTGCTTAATTCCATGCCACCATTTTGGCGAACCAGCGACGGCGTGATTATTCGGGATTCGCTGAAACGGTTACACAGTGAATTTAGCGAGCAAGGTTTGTAACGTGGGCCAAGTCTTTGCGAAACTGGGATGAAGATTCTTCTCACCCACTTGCGAAATTTCAACCCACTCCACTTGAAGTGACTCGGCATTCATTTCATGGGCAATGAGCTGGGAATCAGCTGATGCGATTACAGTGTCGTATTGCCAGTTTCCGTGATTGTCGGTAAAAGTGTGAAGTGGTTTTACGAATTCACTCACGATTCCGATTTCTTCCACCGCTTCTCGAAGCGCGGCTTCAATAATGGTTTCGTGAGAATCTTTCGCGCCTCCGGGTATTCCCCAAGTGTCACCGTTGTGGACCCAAGGGGCGCGGTGCTGCAACAGAATTGTTCTGTCCCGCAATAAGAGCACGCCAGCGGCTCCAAATAAGCCCCAATGTTTTTGCCCACAATGGCACTCAATCCAGCCATCACCATCTCGGGAAGTCATAGGGCTAGCGTGGCACGAAAGTGCGAAAAATGTATAACGTTTGCTTATCCACAGCTTCGTGCTCCGGTGGGGGAAAAAGCATTCGTGAAGATTATGGTTCTTTGCGTGAATAAATTTCGTTGCAGCGTTCTTGGCTTCGCACTTGTCATCAATCACCTGCTCACTCTTTCCGGTGCCAGCGCCGTGACCGACTGTGCATCTAAGGCATGTGTGAGCGTCACAACTGATCCAGCTCATGGCGGCATCATCATTTCCGCGGTACAGAATTCTCCAGGTTCGGTGGTGGCGCCTGTAGTGACCCCACCTCTGGTGAAAAAAGTGAAACGAATATTCCGGCGCCCGACGGTAACGATGCCAAAGCCAAAGCGCATTATTAAAGTAAGTGTCACAAAGCCGAAGGTTGCTTCAGTTGCACGAAAAGTCAGTGCGATTAAACCTACTCCTTCGCAGAGCTTTGCTCCGAAAGTGGTTGCCGCCGTCTCCTTAAGCGATACCTTGACTGCGCTCCTTCCCGGACGAAATATTGTTTATGTTCCCAATCCGATCGCATTACCAGGCATTCCCGTGTATTTCTGGACTGACTCCACTGATATCTTTACGACCGCCACCACAATTCTGGGAATTGCCGTTGGTGTTTCACTTCAACCTAGTTATACCTGGAATTTCGGCGATGGCTCAGCATCGACAACAACCAGATCTTCCACTATCTATCCCAATATCGGTCTGGCCCACACCTATGCAAGAAGCGGTTCATACACCATTTCATTAGTCATATCCTGGGCAGGTTCGTGGAGTGCAGAGGGCAACGTTTTTCCGGTCCTGGGCAATGCCATCATTCAAAATACTTCAACTACTATCCAAGTGAAAACTGCACCTACTGCCTACCTCCACTAGTTTTCCCCAGCCTAGGTTTTCAACAGGCGGGGGAGCTGGGTAAATTCTTAGCGAGCGCTTCAACGAATATTTCGCTCATGACAACTTTAACTTCTCCCGATGATTTATTGATAGCAGTTCCATTCCTTGTTGGGTATCACCCAGAAAACTCTTTGGTTCTCATCTCACTCTGCGATGGAAATATTGGGATGGCAATGCGTATTGATTTCCCTCGAGATGCAGATCCGGATCAGATGGATTCACTGGCATCTCACTTAGTTCGTGAGAAAGCAGATGCCGCCATGGTGGTTGCGTATCTTCCCAATGAAATCTCCGACTGCGAATATCTGATGGCGCCTTTAACTGAAGCGATTGAAATGCGCGACATCGCAGTCCGCGAATTTCTCCAAGTTCACCAACTTCGTTGGCGCTCATTGATCTGTTCCGATAAGAGTTGCTGTCCACCTGGAGGTTCCCCGCTTCCCGATATCAATAATTCTCGGGTCGCCGCCGAACAAGTGTTAAAGGGTCGCCGCTTGCCGTATGTTGATCTGGAGCACTTGAAGGATTCGATGACTTCCTTTCCGCCTAATGAAAAATTGAAGCGGAAGATCGAAAAGGTTGCGAAGATTGATTATGAATCAACAGAGGTAATAGATAAGCAACGCGAAGGAGCGTTGGCAGTTACCGATCTCTTTCATCAATTTCGAACTTTAGGTTCATGCAGTGACGAAGGGTTGATCGCACTTGTCTTGGTCAGGCTCCAGGATTTGCAGGTACGAGATTATGCAATGGGCATAACAGATTCCGAGAAAATTGACCTTCTGGCCTCGATGTGGCTTTGGCTAGTGAAAACCGCACCAATAGGTTATGTCGCCCCAGTAGCCACCTTATTGGCAGCGACCGCTTACGAAAATGGTGACGGTGCCTTCGCTGCGCGAGCTTTAGACCGGGCCTTTGAAGATGACCTCACTTACCCACTGGCTAAATTGCTTCGCCGAGTCTTTGCCGCAGGTTGGCCACCAGAAAGCTTTGCTCAGATGAGGGCTGATCTTCATCCTAGAATCTGTGCCACCTTGTTTGCCGACTAAGATAATTACATGATCGTAGGTATCCCAAAAGAGATTAAGAATAATGAATTTCGAGTTTCTGCCACACCATCAGGAGTACATGCCCTGGTAGGTAATGGACATAAAGTTCTGATTCAAAGTGGCGCTGGCTTAGGTTCGTCGATAACGGACCAGGACTATGAAAAGGCCGGCGGTGAAATCGTGGCCACCGCTGAACAGGTGTGGGAACGAGCCGATCTCATTGTAAAAGTGAAAGAACCGATTGCTGCGGAATATCCATTAATGCGAAAAGGACAAATTCTCTTTACCTATTTGCACTTAGCCGCTTCTCGAGAATGTACTGAAGCCATCATCGCAAGTGGTACAACTGCTATCGCCTATGAAACTGTAGAAATCAATAAGCAACTTCCTTTACTTGCTCCAATGAGCGAAGTCGCCGGCCGTATGTCGATTCAAGTAGGGGCAGCGTCCTTGCAAAAAAGCGCAGGTGGACGAGGCGTCCTATTGGGCGGAGTGCCCGGTGTGCGCCCAGCGAAAGTTGTCATCTTAGGTGGAGGTGTTGTCGGTGTTGCGGCCGCAACAATCGCGCATGGAATGCGAGCAGATGTTTCGATACTGGATTTAGATCTCAATCGACTTCGCGAGATCGATAATCTTTTTGCCGGCCAAGTTCGCACACTTGCATCTTCACCCTATGAGATTGAAAACCAACTCCTGGAAGCGGATTTGGTCATTGGAGCAGTTCTCGTTCATGGTGCTAAAGCGCCTCGACTGGTGACCGACGCCTTGGTTGCTCGAATGAAACCCGGCAGCGTCTTGGTGGATGTCGCCATCGATCAAGGCGGTTGTTTTGAAGGGTCACGTGCAACGACTCATTCGGATCCAACTTTCGCGGTTCACAACAGCCTTTATTACTGCGTGGCGAATATGCCAGGTGCGGTTCCATCCACTTCTACAGCTGCCCTTTCAAATGCCACGATTCGCTATGCCATTGCCTTGGCAAATAAAGGTTGGGAACGCGCCTGTGCCGATGACCCGGCTTTAGGGGCCGGGCTCAATGTCCATGAAGGAAAGATTTACTATCCTGCGGTTTCGGCCGCCCACGGGCTTTAAACCCCACCAAGGGCCTAGGTTTAGGCGGGAAACTGGTCCATTCGCTTGATTTCCTGGCGGAGTTAACACTGCCGTAATGCGCGATTGGCAGGATGGTCTCATGAGTGAAGAGATTTCGCGCCAAGAAGAGTTTGTTCTGCGCACCCTTGAAGAGCGAAGCATCCGATTTGTGCGGCTGTGGTTTACCGATGTGCTCGGCTTCCTCAAGTCGGTAGCAATCGCGCCGGCTGAGCTAACTGGGGCCTTCGAAGAAGGAATTGGTTTTGATGGATCGGCCATCGAAGGATTTGCTCGAGTAACCGAGTCCGATATGTTGGCAAAGCCCGATGCCGCCACTTTCTCCATTTTGCCGTGGCGGACTGAATCTCCGGGCGCGGCTCGAATGTTCTGCGATATCGCCATGCCCGATGGAACCCCTTCCGATGCCGATCCCCGAAATGTTCTCAAGCGAACTTTGAACAAGGCCGCTGAATTAGGTTTCACTTGTTATACCCATCCAGAATTGGAATTCTTTTTATTCGCCGGCCCTCCGCTACCAGGTCAGATTCCCACGCCAGTTGATTCGGGTGGTTACTTTGATCAGACTCCAGCTGCTGTGGGTCACGACTTTCGCCGGCAGGCAATCACCATGTTGGAAGCGATGGGCGTCTCGGTGGAATTTAGCCATCATGAAGCCGCTCCAGGTCAACAGGAAATTGATCTTCGTTATGCCGATGCGCTGAGCACCGCAGATAACATCATGACTTTTAGGCATGTGGTGAAAGAAGTAGCTCTCGATCAAGGCTTCCACGCCTCCTTTATGCCCAAACCTTTCACCGAGTTTGCTGGTTCGGGAATGCATACCCACTTTTCGCTCTTTAAAGGAGAAGAAAACGCTTTCTATGAAGCTGATGCCGATCACAACCTTTCGGCAACAGGACGGGCATTTATTGCTGGAATATTGAAGCATGCTCGCGAATTTACGGCGATCACCAATCAGTGGGTTAATTCATATAAGCGCCTTACTGGTGGCGGTGAAGCTCCATCTGTTGTTTCGTGGGGACATAACAATCGTTCGGCTTTGGTTCGGATTCCGGCTTATAAGCCGCGGAAAGAGAACTCAACTCGGGTCGAGGTGCGCTCGCCAGATTCGGCTTGTAATCCTTACCTCGCCTTTGCCGTGATTATCGCCGCAGGCCTTAAGGGAATTGAGGCTGGCTACGAGCTAGTGGATTCAGAGAACCCAGAGTCACTTCCAACAAACTTGGATGAGGCAATTTCTGCGATGGAGAAAAGTGATTTGGTTCGGGAAACTCTCGGGGAGAGCGTCTTTGAGTACGTTTTGCGGAATAAACGGGCCGAATGGGCTGAATATCGCCGTCAAGTGAGCGCATTTGAGTTAGATAGATATTTGCCCGTTCTGTAACCGAAGCGATAATCTTCGACCATGCGCAGCATTAAGGTCTCACTCCTCCTTCGCTGCCGCGACGGGGCCAATTAACCGGTCCCCTCGTCGCGGGGTTTGGTTGTGCCGGTAAACCCAAACCCAACCGCGAGTTTTAAGGAGCAACCATGAATTTTCCACAGCAAATCCCAAGTGCAATGCCAATACACCGCTACGCACCTTTCATCCCAGTAGATCTCACCGATAGAACCTGGCCGACGGTGCAAATTTCGAAAGCACCACAATGGTGCTCGGTCGATCTTCGCGATGGCAACCAAGCCTTGATTGATCCCATGGATGCCAATCGAAAAATGGCCATGTTTAAACTCTTGGTGAAGATGGGCTACAAGGAAATCGAGGTCGGGTTTCCTTCGGCAAGTCAGACCGATTTCGATTTCGTCCGAAAGATTATTGAAGAGGACTTGATTCCCGACGATGTCGTCATTCAGGTACTAACTCAAGCGCGTGAGGGCTTGATTCGTCGAACCTACGAAGCAATCAAAGGTTCAAAGCAGGCGGTAGTTCATTTGTATAACTCCACATCTACTTTGCAACGAAGAGTTGTTTTTGGATTAGATAAAGAAGGTATTAAGAAGATCGCAACAGATGGTGCCGAACTGTGTCTTCGATTGACCGACACGGTTCCTGGAACAGTTGTGTCATTCGAATATTCTCCAGAGTCCTACACAGGCACTGAACTTGAATTCGCCGTCGATGTTTGTAACGCTGTGAATGGAATTTGGCGCCCTACGCCTTCGTGGAAGAGCATCGTGAATCTTCCTGCGACTGTGGAAATGGCGACCCCCAATGTGTATGCCGATTCGATTGAATGGATGCATCGCAATCTTGCTTACCGCGACTCATTAGTTTTGAGTTTGCATCCTCATAATGATCGAGGCACCGGAGTTGCTGCCGCCGAATTGGGTTATATGGCCGGGGCGGACCGAATTGAAGGAACACTCTTTGGAAATGGTGAGCGGACGGGAAATGTATGTCTGGTGACGTTAGGTCTGAATCTATTTAGCCAAGGTATCGATCCACATATTGATTTCTCTGATATTGATGATGTACGCCGAACTGTTGAATATTGCAATCAACTTCGGGTTCCAGAGCGCCATCCTTACGGTGGAGATCTGGTTTTTACCGCTTTTTCTGGATCCCACCAGGATGCCATTAAGAAGGGCTTTGAGCATTTGGAGCGAGATGCCAAAGCAGCAGGAAGAACCGTGGATCAGCACACGTGGGCTGTCCCTTACTTGCCCATTGATCCGAAAGATATTGGCCGCTCCTACGAAGCGGTTATTCGAGTGAATAGTCAGTCTGGCAAAGGTGGAGTTGCCTATTTGATGAAGAATGAACATCATCTAGATTTGCCCCGAAGGCTGCAGATTGAATTTAGCCAGGTAGTGCAATCAAAGACGGATGAAGAGGGCGGCGAGATTTCGGCAGATGCACTTTGGGAGATTTTCGTCGATGAGTACCTTCCTTCCAAGCTTCGACCTTGGGGTCGGTTCCGTTTAGATGGGCTTTCCCAATCTTCACATCTGGATGAAGATGTTCAACTGCAAGTGGAACTTTCGGATTCTGGAAATGTGCAGTCGTTGCGTGGCACTGGCAACGGCCCCATCGCAGCATTTGTTGACATCATGAATTCCCATCTGGAACCGATGAAAATTCGAGTTCTGGATTACTACGAACATGCCCTCTCTGCCGGGGGAGATGCCAACGCAGCGGCCTACCTTGAATGCGAAGTTGGAGATCGAGTCTTCTGGGGCGTTGGAATTGACCCAAGTACCACCACTGCTGCACTTAAGGCAGTCATCTCTGCAGTTAATCGCGGACTCCGCCAGCAAATCACCGTCCAATAGCGCTATTTACCATTACCGTGTGACCCGTGGCGCTTTATCGTGATCAAGCGATTGTCCTCCGTACCCAGAAATTGGGAGAGGCCGATCGCATCATCACACTTTTTACCAAGGATCACGGTCGCCTGAGGGCTGTTGCCAAGGGAGTTCGACGAACCAAATCCAAATTTGGGGCGCGTTTAGAACCAACGAGTCATGTCGATCTTCAACTGTATACCGGGAAGACATTCGACATTGTGACCCAGGCCGAGAGTATTGAAAACTATGGGGATGCGCTGGCCAATGATTACCAACGGTGGACAATCGCAGGAGCAATCTTGGAATCGGCTGAACGTTTTACGGCTCAGGAGCATGAGCCAGCTTTAGCTCAGTATCAACTGGTTGTTGGTTCACTCAATGCTCTAGCACATCACACCTACGACCCTTCTTTAATCTTGGATGCCTATCTCCTCCGATCTCTTTCAGTAGCTGGATATGCGCCTTCGCTGACCAACTGTTCCAATTGTGATAAGCCGGGACCACATAAATATTTTTCACTGGTAGGAGGTGGGTCAGTCTGCTTAGAGTGCAAGCCTTCTGCTGCTGCAACGCCAGTTCCAGAAACTCTGCGCTTGATGGCAGATTTGCAGACTGGAGATTGGAAGAGCGCGGTTACTAGTGAACTCAGGCATCGCCGCGAGGCATCAGGATTGATCGCTGCTTACCTTCAATGGCATCTTGAGCGCGGGTTACGAAGTCTGACCTTGGTGGAACGAAGTTAGTATGGCAAAGAAAATTCTGCCGCCAACGCCCCACCCATCTGGGGCCAGACCACCGAAGCTTTCGGCACATGCCATCCCACAGCACGTGGCAATAGTCATGGATGGAAATGGACGCTGGGCAAAAGCACGCGGCCTTGCTAGGACCGCCGGACATGAAGCAGGGGAAGCCTCCTTACTAGATGTGGTCCACGGCGCAATTGAGATTGGCGTCAAAGAGATCAGTGCATATGCATTTTCCACTGAAAATTGGCGACGCTCGCCAGATGAAGTGAAGTTTCTCATGGGCTTTAATCGCGATGTCATTCGGCGTCGACGCGATGAAATGAATTCTTTGGGGGTTCGAGTTCGATGGGTGGGTAGGCCACAAAGATTATGGCGCAGCGTTGTTGAAGAGTTGAAAATAGCGGAAGAGATGACCGCTTCCAATAAAGTTTTAACTTTAAATATGTGTGTCAATTATGGGGGGCGTGCTGAAATTTCCGATGCTATGAAAAAACTGGCGCAGGCTGTTTCGGATGGTGAGATAGATCCAGACCAAGTCTCGGAAAAAGTAATAAAGAAATTTCTTTATTCACCCTCCATGAGGGATGTGGATTTATTTCTTCGATCCTCTGGGGAGCAAAGAACCAGTAATTTCCTGATGTGGCAAAGCGCTTATGCTGAAATGGTTTTTATGGATGTTTTATGGCCCGATGTTGATCGTCGGACCTTATGGAGAGCAATCGAAATTTATGCGGAGCGGGAACGCAGATTTGGTAAAGCCTGATTAGCAGGCGTTACAAATTCCAAAGATTTCAGCGGTATGGCCGATCTCGCGAAATCCATTCTCGGCGCCTGCTTGTTCGGCCCACTTTTCAATAACGCCACCTTCGATCTCCACGGTCTTGCCACAACTCTTGCAGACTAAATGGTGGTGATGAGAGGCTCCGCACAATCTAAATATTGCCTCGCCATCTTCCTTGCGCAAGATATCCACTGTATTTGCATCGACCAAAGATTGCAGCGCTCGATAGACGGTAGTTAATCCAATAGATTCAGAATCGCGATTGAGAACAAGGTGTAACTCTTGAGCGCTAGCAAAACCGCCAACTCGTTCTAGCCCAGCCAAAACTTTGTTGTTGGATTTCTTACTCATAGTGAATTCACGACGATCCACATCGTCAGAACCCCCACCAAGGTCGCAACCATCGTCATTTTGGATGGATGTCTTGAGTGGGCTTCTGGCAAAATGTGCGAAGTTGCGATGTAGATAATGAAGCCGGAAAAGATCGACAGGTAGATCGCTAACCACGGCATACTGATAGCGATACTGGTTCCTATTGTCGCCCCGCCAATTCGAGCAACTGCATCCACGATGAGAAGCAATTTAGCCCGCGAGCTCCACGCATCGCCTTTAACGAGCATAGCCACAGTATTGAGACCATCGCTAAAAGCGTGTACTAACAAAGCGAGGAATACCGCAAAACCAAATGCACTGCTCACTTGAAAGGCTAAGCCAAGGGCCACGCCATCTAGGAATACATGGCCAGCCATCGCAACCGCACCGAGAGCGCCCGCAATATTTCCATGATGCACATGGTCATGGTCGTAATCGGATTCAGCAGGTTCATGCGAGCCGGCAAATTGTTCAAAGAAGTGCAGCGCCAGAAAACCAGCAACAAATCCAATTGTTACTGCTGGAAGTTTTCCGATCGTGAGGGTGGCATTGGCAAAAATTTCAGGCAAGAGATCGAAGGCGACCAACCCCAGAAGTAGGCCAGCGGCTAGGCCAAGGACTAAATGGAAGCGATCTCGGCTGCGCAAGGCCACATATCCGCCTAAAGTCGTGGCCATAACCGTTACCGCAGCGAGTGCAATTGCCATCATGTCGGAACCATACCCAAAATGAAAATGGTTGTCATTTTCATTTATTCATGGGTGAGGTCAGGTAGCCTGTGAACATGATCGCAATCGCTCGTTTCGCCATTCCCGCTAGTGAGGCGGTCCAGTTTCTGGCCAGCGCCGATCTAGCCTTAGCCGCTCTCTCTGCTTGCCCGGGGTATCTGATGGGGCAGGCTGGACAAAATACTGATGACCCCAATCTCTGGACTTTGGTAACTCTTTGGGAGAATGTCGGTTCATACCGACGGGCGCTAGGTAACTACGACGTCAAAATGGAATCCATTCCCTTGCTGGCCCGAGCAATAGATGAGCCCGGAGCCTACGTCCGCTAAGAAAGTCATTTTATGCGCACCCCCGGCCAACCTCACGGGTAGAATTACCACTTCTTGCGACCAGCAAGGGTAAAGCCGACAGCCAGCCGGATGGAGAAATTATGGCCGCAGATCGTTTAGAAACAATTGTCAGCCTCGCAAAGCGTCGAGGATTCGTTTACCCCTCCTCCGAAATATATGGTGGTCTTCGGGCCGCTTGGGATTACGGCCCTTTGGGCGTTGAATTAAAGAATAATGTGAAGCGCCAATGGTGGAAGGCGATGGTCCAGGGTCGCGAAGATGTAGTCGGGCTGGATTCTTGCGTCATCTTGGCAAAAGAGGTCTGGCAAGCATCAGGTCACGTGGAAACTTTTTCAGATCCCTTGACCGAATGCACTGCGTGTCATAAGCGGTATCGAGCAGACCATTTAGAAGAAGCATTTGAAGCAAAGAACGGTCGCGCTCCTGTTTCGCTAGAAGAATTGAACTGCCCTAACTGTGGCAATAAAGGTAAATTTACTGTGCCACGACAATTCAGTGGACTTCTGAAAACTTTCCTTGGTGCCGTGGAGGATGAATCTGGAATGGCATTTCTTCGGCCAGAAACAGCACAAGGAATTTTTATCAACTTTGAAAATGTTGCCACCACATCCCGAAAGAAGCCACCCTTTGGAATCGGCCAAATTGGCAAGTCCTTCCGAAATGAAATTACTCCAGGAAACTTTATTTTCCGAACTCGCGAATTCGAGCAGATGGAAATGGAATTTTTTGTAGTTCCCGGTACTGACGAGGAATGGCATCAATATTGGATTGATACTCGCTT
This sequence comes from Actinomycetes bacterium, assembly GCA_037130455.1. Taxonomy (GTDB): domain Bacteria; phylum Actinomycetota; class Actinomycetes; order Nanopelagicales; family Nanopelagicaceae; genus CAIMZW01. Next base: position 64,655 of record JBAXSZ010000002.1, read on the forward strand.
GGCTTGGTACACAAACCTAGGAATCAATCCGGATCGCCTTCGACTATTCGAACATCCAAAAGAGAAGCTCTCGCATTATTCAAAACGTACTGTGGATATTGAATATAAATTCGAGTTCGCTGGCACTCAGTGGGGTGAGCTAGAAGGAATTGCGAGCCGGACTGACTTTGATTTAAAGGCACACAGTGCGGCATCTGGAAAAGACCTCTCCTGGTTTGATCAAGAAAAAAATGAGAGGTGGGTTCCTTTCGTCATCGAACCTGCTGCGGGTGTAGATCGATGCGCTCTCACATTTATGATGGATGCATTCACTGAAGATGAAGCTCCTAATGCCAAAGGCGAGATGGAAAAACGCGCTGTTATGAAATTAGATTATCGACTGGCGCCGATCAAGGTGGCGGTTTTACCACTTTCTAGAAATGCTGATCTTTCGCCTAAAGCCCGAGATCTAGCTGCCCAATTGCGTCAAAATTGGTCCGTTGATTTCGATGATTCTGGAGCCATTGGCCGTCGATATCGTCGACAAGATGAAATTGGAACTCCGTATTGCATCACTATCGATTTTGAAACCTTGGAAGATAATGCAGTAACAATTCGTCATCGGGACACTATGGCCCAGGAGCGAATTTCTATTGACCAGGTTACGAATTACTTGGCTCCGAAGTTATTAGGGTGCTAGCAAAAACGACTACTGCGCCACTTCGCCTTCCCATTGGAAATGGGGGATTCGCCAACGGGGAAGTGGTTCTCAATACTCCTGTGGTTCTGGCCCCCATGGCTGGAATCACCAATTCGGCTTTTAGAACGCTCTGTCGTGAACAAGGTGCTGGTCTATTTGTTTCGGAGATGGTCACTGCTCGTGCACTGATTGAACGTCACCCCGAGACGATGCGGTTGATCACACCTGGAGAAGGAGAAACGCCTCGTTCGGTTCAGTTGTATGCAGTGGATCCCAACATCGTTTCACATGCCGTAACCATGTTAATGAAGGAAAATTTAGCCGACCATATCGATTTAAACTTTGGCTGTCCGGTTCCTAAGGTCACTAGGAGGGGAGGCGGTGCCGCCCTGCCTTTCAAACGAAATCTCTTTTCCCAGATCGTCGGTTCAGCTGTCCGAGCCGCGAAACCTTATGGTGTCCCCGTTACCGTAAAGATGCGAATCGGAATTGATTCAGATCATCTGACCTATTTAGAAGCAGGAAAATCCGCAGCAGAGCAAGGCGTCGCCTGGGTAGCACTCCATGCTCGCACTGCTTCGCAGATGTATGAAGGCAAGGCGGACTGGAGCACTATCAAAGCTTTAGTGGAACATTTGGCACCTACAGGAGTTCCCGTTTTGGGCAATGGTGATATTTGGACGGGCGCAGATGGTCTTCGAATGATGAATGAAACCGGCTGTGCTGGCGTAGTTGTTGGTAGGGGTTGTTTAGGACGACCGTGGCTTTTTTCAGATTTGGTGTCTTCGCTATCAGATTCTGAAAATCAAGCAGCGCCCACGCTGCACGAAGTTCGTGCGATTATCGCTCGACATGCACGACTTCTTGTTATCTTTTTTGAAAATGAAGGTCGGGCCATGCGAGATTTAAGAAAACATATGGCTTGGTACTTAAAGGGATTTTCGGTTCCTCGAGAAATTCGTTCACGTTTTGGAATGGTGGTTTCCTTGAGCGAATTAGATTATCTTCTGGCCCAACTAGATGATCAATCTTATCCAGTGGGCATCGGCGATGCTCCTCGCGGGAGAACTAGTCACGGAAAAGCCGTTTCGCTTCCCGACGGTTGGCTCAATGATCCAGATGAAATACCTGCAATAACTATTGATGATTCGGTTTCTGGCGGTTAGCCATGTTTCTTTTCAAAATAATTCGCAGGGCTTTTTCCATTCTAGGATTGCTTATCATCATCGTTCCACTGTTCATTTCATATCAAATATGGAGCGCTGGAAATTTGGCCAAGACAGTCAGAAGTGATGTCATTGTGGTACTTGGTGCGGCGCAATTTAACGGTCGACCCACTCCAGTACTTCAAGCAAGAATCGATGAGGCGTTTCGGATTTACCAAGTTGGATATTCGAAGCGGATAATCACAGTTGGGGCCGGAGCGCCGGGGGACCGCACCACCGAAGCGATGAGCAGTTACCTCAACCTTGTTTCAAAGAAAGTTCCAAAGAATCGGTTGACGGATATCCCTATAGGTCGAGACACCTTATCTAGCACGGCGGCATATGTAGCAGTAATGAAGGCCCACTCTTGGAATAGCGTCATTATCGTCACTGACCCGCTTCACTGTTACAGAGCAGTTTCGATGGCTCAAGATTTAGGGGTACGCGCGAGCTGTTCCCCGGCTAACAATCAGATGCCAATTTTCAGCGCCGGTGGTATCAAGTACTTAGTCCGTGAAACTGGCGCTTACCTGGCTTACAAGACAACTAATCGAATCGGCATTCACCTCTCTGATCACCTAAAGAAGTAGACTGAATAACCTTATGGTGCTTCGATCTGCTCACGAACGTGAAGGTTATGGCGATTTTGATCGCGAAAGATTTATTGACGAGCCGGCTAAACGCCCTGGAAGAACCGAATTTGCTCGCGACCGGGCCCGAATCATTCACTCCTTTGCGCTTCGCCGTTTAGCGGCAAAGACTCAAGTTGCCGTTCCTTGGGCTGCAGATTTTCCTCGAACCCGGCTTTCTCATTCGCTGGAATGTGCCCAAGTAGGTAGAGAATTGGGAGAAGCACTTGGCGCCGACCCCGATCTGATGGAAGGCGCTTGTCTTGCTCACGATATTGGTCATCCACCTTTCGGGCATAACGGTGAGGATGCCCTAAACCTCATTGCGCAAAGTTGTGGTGGTTTTGAAGGCAACGCGCAAAGTTTTCGACTGCTGGTGCGACTGGAAGCTAAAACAGTTACGCCGTTAGGTCGATCAGTTGGACTAAATCTAACTAGGTCCTCACTTGATGCGGCCACCAAGTATCCCTGGCCGCGTAATAAGCACCAACGGAAATTTGGCGTTTACGATGACGACAAAGAAATCTTTAATTGGATGAGAACAGACGCTCCCGAAGGCAGAACTTCTATCGAGGCCCAAATAATGGATTGGTCCGATGATGTTGCTTATTCAGTGCACGATTTTGAAGATGCATTGGTGTCTGGTCAAGTTAAGTTACATTTTTTGAAAAATGATTTGCCTGAAATTTTTTCAGTTGCTCAAAATTCTTATCTCCAAGATGTCACAATGTCAGAAATTGAAGAGGCTCTCACAAATTTACAAGGTCTATCATGCTGGCCGCTGGATTACGATCGAAGCCATCTTCACTTGGCCAGATTGAAAGACTTGGCTAGTCAACTTATTGGTCGGTTTGCTTTCGCTGCAGAGCAAGAAACTCGCCATCAATTTGGTGATGGAGATTTGACCCGCTACCGGGCTGATTTGTTGGTCCCGAGGGCTCAGCGAGTGGAAGTTGCCTTACTTAAAGCCATTGGCGGCTTGTACGTGATTTCGGCGGAATCTTCGCAAAAGCGCTACTCCGATCAACAAATACTCATCCACGAATTAGTTGAATTAGTAGCTAAAGGTGCACCTGCCACCTTGGAATCTTTTTTTCTAGAAGATTGGAATCAGGCGCAAGATGATGCGCAGCGCCTTCGAGTCGTCATTGATCAGATCGCTTCATTGACAGACCCAGGTGCCTACGCACTTCATAGCCACTTGAAATAGGATGGACTCATGTCTGGGCGAATTAGAGATGAAGATGTCACCTACGTTCGTGACCACAGCCCAATCGATGAAGTTATCAGCGATTATGTTCAACTCAAGAACGCCGGTGGTGGACAGAAGAAAGGTCTCTGTCCTTTTCACGACGAAAAGAGCCCTTCCTTCCATGTGACCCCCAGTAAGGGTTACTTCCACTGCTTTGGCTGTCAGCAAGGTGGAGATGTCATCGCTTTCATTATGAAATTGGAGCATTTGAATTTCACGGAAACCGTTGAACGCTTAGCAGACCGCATTGGTTATGTTTTGCGATATGACACCACCGGGAATGCGCCAAGTTCTGGCGTTAACCGATCTCGATTGGTGGCGGCTAACAATGCGGCGGCGGTGTTTTATCAACAATCTCTAGCTTTACCAGGTCCGGCGCAGGTAGGCCGTGAATTTCTCACCAAACGAGGCTTCGGGAAAGAGGCAGCTGCGACTTTCGGAGTTGGTTTTGCCCCCGATGAATGGGATTCACTTTACAAAACGCTCACCGCCAAGGGATTCACCGATCAAGAATTATCTCTGGCTGGATTGACCAAAGAAGGAACCCGAGGTCCCATCGATAGGTTTCGAAATCGTTTGGTCTGGCCAATCAAAGATATTTCGGGGGATGTAGTTGGCTTTGGTGCCCGAAAGTTGGCATCCGATGATATTGATCAAGGACCAAAATATTTAAACACTGCCGAAACTGCGATTTACAAGAAGAGCCAAATCCTTTATGGGCTGGATATGTCCAAAAAGGAAATTGCGAAGAAGCGACAAGTCGTTATCGTGGAAGGTTACACCGATGTTATGGCAGCCCATTTAGCGGGAATAACCACTGCAGTTGCAACTTGTGGAACGGCATTCGGGGATGACCATATTAGGATTATTCGTCGCCTCTTGATGGATGATGACGCTTTCCGCGGGGAAGTCATCTTTACTTTTGATGGTGATGCAGCAGGCCAGAAGGCAGCGCTTCGGGCCTTTGACGATGACCAGAAATTTGTGGCGCAAACTTTTGTAGCTGTCGAACCACATGGAATGGACCCTTGTGAACTTCGTCAGGCTAGAGGAGATGAAGCTGTTCGAGATTTAATTGCCCGCAGAGTTCCGCTCTTTGAATTTGCGATGAAGAGCGTGATTAAACAATACGATGTTACTTCGGCCGAAGGCAGGGTCTCTGCGCTCAATCAAGTTGCGCCACTCATCGGCAAAATTCGAGATGCCTCGCTTCGGCCTGAATACATTCGTCTAGTCGCCGGTTGGTTGGGAATGGAAGTAGATATTGTTGCAACTGCGGCGCGCGTGGCTGCAAATACTAAGAGCGCTCCTAAGCCCGCTGGTCCAACAGTTGTCGAAATGGCTCAATCCGAAACCAATACTGCTCCGCCGGCTAACTTGAAAAACCCGATCATTATTTTGGAGCGGGAAGTTTTAAAGATTAGGTTGCAGCTGCCTCATCTGGCGCTTGGCTGGAATGAGCTAGAGCCCAATGCTTTCTCCTTTCCAGCTTATGGTGAACTGCGTCTCCATCTTGATTCAATGCCAGATGTGGGGTTGCCCGATTTTCTCCAGCGGACCCAGTCGTCCCAGATGCGCTCCCTGATCACCGAACTCACGGTTGAACCAATCCGCACCGATCGGGAAGTATCAGAGCGTTATATCACCAGCGTTTTTGCCCGGTTGCGTGAAGTAGCCCTCAGCCGATCTATTGCTGAAATTAAATCGACACTTCAACGACTCAATCCCTTGGAAAATGAGGAGTTGTACGGGCAGACATTTGCCCGCCTAGTGGGTCTTGAGGCTCAGCGGCGGGAACAGAAGGAGTTGGCTGCCGGGGACTTGGGCTGAGGGGGACTTAGGCTGAAGGGGATTGCCTTCCAGCTCTGGGGCTCGTTTTTTTCTTTCAGGTCCTTTCAGATAGAGTTCGTCCCTGATCGCCAGTAATCCCTGATAGCTCAATTGGCAGAGCAGCCGGCTGTTAACCGGCAGGTTCTTGGTTCGAGTCCAAGTCAGGGAGCCACTTTTATTCGTATCGAAAAGGCGGCTTCCATCATGACCCGTTCATTTATTCGGCGCTCGTGGAGCGGTCAAACTCCAGCCATTTCCCTCATTCGACTCTGGCTTGGGATCACCTGGGTATATGCCGGCTGGAATAAGGCCACCGATTCTGGATTTCTCAATCAGGGCTCATCACATTACATCGGGGCTCAACTCACTGGTTATTTAACCCATTCGCCCATTGCCTTTGTGCTTCGCCACTTTATTGAGCATGCCACCTTGGTTGGTTGGGTAGTCATGATCTCCGAATTCGCCATCGGTATTGCCGTTTTGGCAGGAGTTGCTTTGTCGCTAGCTGCCCTTGGCGGCGCGGCAATGTCTATGGGATTGTGGCTATCCACTTCATGGAGTGTCCATCCGTATTTTCTGGGAAGCGATACTGCTTACATGGTTCTCTGGGTAGTTCTTCTACTCTCGTTGCATCAAAAATCTTCCCGCAATAATTCTCGAACTGGTAAAGCTCAATCTAAAATCATTCCTAATCTTAAAGATCGGCGCGAAGTCATTCGAATCGCAGCCGTTGGTGTTGCCTCAGTTGCTGCGGCAATTATTGGCGGCCGAACCAAGAAGCAGATAATCGCACCTCTGGCTGGAACTCCTATTGTGAAGCTAAGCGCCTTCCCAGTTGGCTCCACCATGAATTTCCAAGCCACGGACGGTTCTCCAGCAATTCTCTTTCGCACTAAGGCCGGTGTTTTTGCCTATTCGGCAGTTTGTACTCATCAAGGGTGCACCGTTACTTATAGTTCCTCATCTCACCTGATTGAGTGTCCGTGTCATGGCGGCCAATTTGATCCATCACAGGCAGCTGCAGTTGTAGCAGGTCCACCCCCAACGGCCCTGGCCAAAATCAAGGTAAGCATTCAGGGGAGTCAGATCGTCCAAGCCTAAAGCGGTCTGCACTAAGTATTTATCCCATCGTAACAACGCTGTAACTGCAGCCCTGTACTCTTTCACCTATGGCACTCTTCAAAATTCAGATAGCACTCCCAGATCGGCCTGGTTCTCTTGGTGCGGTTGCTTCCGCAATTGGATTTGCCGGGGGAGACATTCGTTCCTTAGTAGTTCTTCGAAGTGAAGATGGCCGCGGAATAGATGACATTACGGTGGCAGTTCCAGGATCTGATCCCACGGATTTATTGGGTGTTCTCAATGCTATCGGCGGCGTAGAAGTTATTTCGGTCCTGCCGGTTCTATAGCTCGGCGGTTTTTAATTAATGGGGTGAATTTTCCCAAGTGGTCCGATTACGCTCTCGCGAAGGATATTTTCAGTCGTATGCATGACGAAAGAGTAAGAATCATCTGGTACTTCTTTTGTGAGACCTCGGGTCACCCAATCCATTGTTCCTACCGAGATGGTTCCCGCGCCACTTGGGGAGATTCCGTAGAAGAATGAAGAGTAAGCATTTGGTTTTAGCTTATGTTTGCCACATGTGACCGGGCTTTTTGCGGCCAATACAAATCTCCCGCGGAATGAATTGGAATTTGGTGCATTATCGACTTCGGGGCCAATGATGCCAGCAAAAGTGTCCCCTATTTTGAGGTGCAAACCTTGATAGATAAAGAGATCTGGTTTCGCTATTGTGAAAAGTCCAGTGGCAGGAAAGCAGCGATACATCTGCCCAGTGAGCACTGACTCCGCCAAGTGCAAAGTTCTAAATTGAATTGTAAGTTCACCCTTATTCGGATCTTCATACCGACTTTTATATATCTCCATCCGTCTGTTAATCCCTAGTGTTGAGTCATTCAGTCGAACTCGCCAGTACTCGACATTCGCCCCAAGAAAAAGCAAATTGGTTCCGGCATCGCGCGCTTTCAATACCGATTGTCTCTCTTCGAGAGTCCAATACTCGTCGTGCCCGCCGGATATCAGCGCCGTGGCCCCCTCCAAGAGATTTGGCTTTGTCGCGATATCAACATCTGTGACATAAGCAGGATTTAGTCGCAATCTGTCTGCAATTTCTACCACTGGCTGGACATTGAGTAAATATTTGCCAGTGCCAAAGGATTCTGAATTTGGTTGATCCAGGGCAACAACTCGCGCATGTTCGGCCATGTTATGAGGACTGCCATATGCGCCAGTGCCGTTCCAAAGATTGTAAGCGGCATCGGTCAGGGTTGGGATTGAAATGACCAGCCGGTGCGCCATGCTTTGATTGCGAACAACGAGGTTCATAAAACTTTGGTGACCGTTCTTGGCGGTAATCCGAATCAGGTAGAACCCTGGCCGTAAATTACCGGTCTTCAGAATCGTTGAAACATTCCACTCATCTTCATGCATTCTGGTAATGGGATTGACTTGAGCTGCACTTTGAATACTGCAAGGGATCGGCGAAGTTCGGTCGATGAGCTCTGCGCCAACACCACCAAAATATCCCATGTGAAAAATTTGAAGAGTAAAAGTGCCTTTAGGGCAGGTGGCGTAAATCTTCACTGGTTCGCCGGGCAGGATCGAATTGGGAATTAGAAAGCCAGCTGTATCTTTTTTAAAATGGGAATCAGAGATCATCCAAACGTCAGTTAGTGAGGCATGACTTGCTGAGTTAAAGATGCTGAGCGAAAATATTGCCATCGCAGCGACAACAAGCACTGATTTGCGTAAAATTTATCTACCTCTCGTCACAGGCTACTGTAAAATTTTTGCCCCATCGCTGGGAAGTGAGTTAAAAAATCTTGGGGCTTTAAAGTGGGCTTCAGCGAAGGCACTGGCAATTGCCCCCCGGATTTGTGCGGCATCATCGCGATGAATTAAAGCGATGGCACTTCCACCGAATCCACCTCCCACCATTCGTGCCCCTAAGGCACCTTGAGTCAATGCTGTCTCGACAGCTAGATCTAATTCTGGGCACGAGACGGTGTAATCGTCGCGCAGCGAGGCGTGCGATTGATTGAGCAGCAGTCCAAGTTCAGAGAAGTCACGGGCTTTTAAAGCGATGACCGCATCCATTACTCGCTTCATTTCAGTGACCGCGTGTTTGGCACGGCGGAATGTGGTGTCATCTAGTCGATGGCCTTCTTCGTAGAGATTTGCCACCGACAAGTCTCGAAGGGAACTAATTCCCAAAATGCCCACAGCCTTTTCGCAAGAGGCACGTCGTTCGGCATATCCGCCGTCTACTAACGAATGATGAGCTTGAGTATCGATAATAAGAAGTTCCAAATGCTCGGGCGCAATATCAAAGGGAATCTTTTCTGTCGTTAAATCTCTGCAATCGAGCAAGATTGCACATCCAGCCTCAGCCATTAAAGAAATTGACTGATCCATAATTCCGCAGGGAACTCCAACATAGATATTTTCAGCGCGTTGAGTGATGCGGGCCAAGTCAGGAAGCGACTGCCCCAATTGAAAAAGGTGATTGAGGGCTACAGCAACCGAGCATTCCAAGGCTGCGCTGGACGATAAACCGGCGCCAAGAGGCACTTTGCCATCGATAAGGATGTTCACACCTTGAAAATTCCTGGTGCCTAATTTCTCGCGCAAGGCCCATAGAACGCCTAATGGATACCGTGCCCAATGCTCACCAGTAAGCGGCTCGAGTAATTCGTAGCTTGTCGAGTAAGAATCCTTGGGCCGCTGTAATGATGCAAGAGTTATGGTCGAATCTTCTCTGTGCGAAATCGCCACAATAGTGACATCGTGAATCGCAAAGGGAAGAACAAATCCATCGCTATAGTCAATATGTTCACCGATGAGATTGACTCGGCCTGGAGCTTGAGCAATTACTTCTGGATGAGATTGAAAGATTTTCAAGAATTCTTGCGAAATATCACTCATTGAAAAGATTCCCATGCGTCGGAGACCATGTGATCGAGGTTCAGTTTCGGAGTCCATTGCAACATTGCTGCAGCCTTCGTGATATCCGCAATCAAGATAGCGGGATCTCCAGCTCTTCTCGCACCAATTTCAGTCGGGACCGGTCGTCCTAAAACTCGTTCTGCAGCGGCGATAACTTCTTGTACTGAATAACCTCCGCCACTTCCCAAATTGATAATTTCGTGGGTCCCAGGTTGAGCTGCCTGCAGCGACATTAAGTGTGCCTGAATTAAATCAGATACATGTACGTAGTCTCTGATGCAGGTGCCATCCGTGGTTGGCCAATCAGCGCCAAATATCTTTAACGGGTTAGAGGCGCTGGCTCGAAGGACATTTGGAATGAGATGAGTCTCCGGATTGTGTCGTTCCGCGATCCATCCTGCTTCGCTTTTGACGGATCCGGCCACATTGAAATAACGCAAACTAATAGCAGCCAATCCGTAGGCCCGGGATTGACTACTGATCATGTAATCTACGGCCAATTTTGAAGCACCATATGGATTAGTTGGGTGCGTGATAGCGTTTTCAGTTATAGGAATTTCTGTCGGTTCGCCATAAGTGGCAGCAGTTGATGAGAAAACTAATGTAGATACGTTGGCGTGTTTCATTTCATCTAGAAGGATCCGTGTTCCATAAACATTGGTTTCCCAGTAAATTTCAGGCTTGGCGACAGATTCACCTACCAACGATTTAGCACAGAAATGCATTACCGCATCGGTTCCTTGCAGAGCTGCCGCTACGGCTCGGGGATTGAGAATTGATTCTTGAAATAATTGTGCGCGAGGGTCGACAGATGTGGCATGTCCCGTGCTGCAATCATCTAGGACATTGACCGAATGTCCTTGTTGTAAAAGCAAGGCGACTGCAGTTGAACCTATGTACCCGGCACCACCTGTTACTAAAACCTTCATGACAAGACCACTTCTCTCAGTTGTGCGGCAGATTGTTCTGGCTTCATATCCATAATAAATGCGCCCATGGCCGATTCCGAACCAGCCAGATATTTCAATTTACCTGGCGCTCGTCGAATGCTAGTTATTTGCCAATGCAGCCGCAGCACATCTCTTCCGACTTTTACTGGAGCCTGATGCCATGCCGCTATATATGCCATGGGCATATTAAATACGCCATCGAGACGAAGAAGTACCTCTTTGGCAATCGATGGGAAAGCATCTGCAACTTCTGAAGTTAATGCGGCCAAGTCTGGAACGGAATTTCTGGGAGCAACATGAATTTCAAATGGGTATCTAGCCGCAAATGGTACGAAGGCGATCCAGTGCTGGTTGGAGGCAATGATTCGAATCTCATCCTGTAATTCTCGAGCTATGACATCATCTAAAAGTACTCGTTGATATTTTTCGAAATATGCGGTGGCGGAATCCAACATTTTTTTAGGCCTGGGTGGAAGAAATGAATAGGCGTAGATCTGCCCGTGAGGATGAGCCAAGGTGACCCCAATTTCTTCACCTCGATTTTCAAAGGGGAAAATATGCTCCACAAAATCTAATTGTGACAGCGCTCTAGTTCGGTCTCGCCAAGCTTCCATAACAGTTCGCATCTGATTTTCTTCCAATTGACCAAAGGAGGTGGAATGGTCAGAGGTAAAACAAACAACTTCGCAGATGCCAGCAGCGTCTGGAATTGGAGTATCCGTGCCTTGATTTGTCGGCAACTGCCACTCTGGGCCAGGTTCTTTCAGCGATGGAAAACGATTGTCGAAGACCACAACCTCATAGTCACGGTCAGGGATTTCAGAGAGAAGATCGCCATGAGTTGGGCACAGTGGGCACAACTCTTTTGGTGGTAAAAAGATCCGACCTTGGCGATGAGCGGCTATAGCAATCCATTCATCGGTGAGTAAATCAAGGCGCATCTGACCGATAGGTGGTTGATCATCTGGGGGTCGCTGATCTCGAGCAGTGCGAACTTGGCCTGCAGTGTCGTAGTATCGAATCGTTCGGGCATCTGCCATGGGTAGTTCGGTACGAACCACCCCGGCATCTAATGACACGCTAATTCCTGGTTGCATATTCGCTTCAGTCACAGTCGGAAATCTTATCGGTCAGTGTTGACCGCTGGGCTATTCCGTCAGGAATGTCCAGCCCCACGTGTAAGTTCCTGGCTTGATGAGGTATTTCCGGATGGTATCTGGCCCACAAGAAGCTGTGCCCACTCCTCGATGAGCAACATCGATAGTGATGACGGTGTTCCCAGATGGTTGAAGTTCAACATCATGGGTTGCCTTGGCGATATCAAGAGCTCGATGTGGCGTGACGCTGACCTGTAGGGGAGCGCCCATAAGAATGCGAACCTGCTGACCTTTACCTCCATTGAGTTTTACCCAGCGCACTCCGGTGTGACCACCATTTTCTTGCGGTTTAACGTAAGGGATGTATTGATCGGCAACGGTGGAGGTCCAATGATGAACCTTCGCAATTTTTCGATCTGGATAGTTTTCATATGGTCCGGCGCCAAAGTATTCCAAGTTGGCCAGCGCTCCATCGAGTTCGAAGACTGTACCAATTCTGGCTACGTCATCGAGCACCTTAGGTAGTAGAACCGTTTCAGTGACTCGGAGTCCACTGATGACTTGCTCGACAATTTGCTTATGTTTGATCGCAATGCCTGTGCTGGTTTTCCAGGTAGTGGTGATCGTTGTTGCTTGGGCACCGCGAACCACCTTGCAAGCATCGCGTTCGAGAACCGGCAGACCCCAGTTCATCCACTTCAGCGCGATATGACCAATCACATCATTATCGGTAGGCGCTCGGAAGAGCGTTAGGGATGGAGTAGTAACACCATGAGGCAAATTAATTTCTCCGTTGTCGTCGATGATAGAGGAGAGCTCATTCACCTTCGATAATTTTGGCTGCGAAACCTTCTTTGACGGCAATCCGTATTGCAGCCAGCCGATTTCAGTATGGGCAGGTGCCCAGGCGGTTTCCTTCTTTGCAATGGTAGTGAAATTTATGAAACGTTCACCGGGCGAAGAGATGGTTTTTAATTTCTTTGAAACCACGGTGATAGTCAAACTTTTCCTTGGCTGTAGTGTGCCGATGGCAACTTTTCCAGAATCAACTACATCTCCTTCAATGGTAATTTCCCAACGCAGTTCGTAGCTTTGAGTATCAACAAAAAAATTCTTATTGAATACGGTGAATTTTCCAGATGCTGGTGAGCTGCTGGTTATTCGAAGCGGTTGCGCAATTGCTTTAAATTCACTCATCGCCGGTTTCGGCGTTCGGTCTGGGAAGACCATGCCATCGCAGCAGAAATTGCCATCATGTCTGGTCTCGCCAAAGTCTCCACCGTAAGCAGATCGAACGGTCCCGTCTGCTAAGTGTTGCTCAATTCCATGATCCCAAAACTCCCAAATAAATCCACCTTGAAGGCCAGGGAGAGTATGAATTGCCTCCCAATATTCAGCAAGCGTTCCATTACTATTTCCCATTGCATGCGAATACTCACACATAATTAAAGGGCGATCCAGAAGTTTGGAAGTTGCATATTTTGTAATGGCGGCAATAGATGGGTACATAGGACACACCACATCGGTAACCGAATGGCCCTTGGTCCAGTTGCCTCGTACAGCGCCTTCATAGTGGAGTGGTCGCGAGCTATCGAAATTTCGAACATAAGCAGCGGCCGCTTCATGATTGACGCCGTGTCCGGACTCGTTTCCAAGCGACCACATAATTACGCTGGTATGATGGATATCACGAGCAACCATTCTGGCGATTCGATCCACGAAAGCATTGAGATAACGGGCGTCGTTGCAAATGCTGTCTTGGAAGGCATGTGATTCGATATTGGCTTCACCGACGACATAGAAACCAAGTTCATCGCAGAGATCGAGCAGAGCTGGATCATTCGGATAGTGCGAAGTTCGCACAGCATTGAAATTGAATTTCTTCATTTCCAACAAATCTTTGCGAATATCTTCTTTGGTCAAGACTCGACCGGTTTTTGGATGGAAGTCATGGCGGTTAACGCCGTAGATGATAATTCTTTCACCGTTGACTAATAAGTCGTGTCCGGATATCTCTACACTTCGAAAGCCAATTTTTTGAGTAAATTTCTGAACGACTTCGCCATCTGGATTCTGGAGTTCGATATGTAAAGAGTAGAGATGGGGTGCTTCAGCAGACCAAGGCTTGATATTGTCGAATTGGTTATCAAAAGTTACATAGCCAGGTGTGGGAAGTTCAAGTTCCTTCAAAGTTGATATGACATGTGCAGGAATTTTCCCATCCCAATATTCGCCATGAAAATAGTTGCTACCAACGCGTTTATGTTCTGGGGATACTTCGGTCCAGTTGGGCCGAATGTGGGTTTGGAGCGTCTTTGACAGAGGAAGAGCGGCCTTTTTCGTTGAGCCAACTAGAGACGCCGTCACAGTCCATCCCACAGATGATGTGTTATTTCGCGATCCCAAGAAGGCGCGGATGTTCAAGGTTCCAGTGGTGCGATCTTTTTTTAAGCCGGGTGTCGCATAAAAGCGAGAAATAAAAACATCAGGTGTGGTGAATAACTTTACCGATCGAGTTATTCCGCCGTGCCACCATTGATCTTGATCTTCTACGAAGGTGGCATCCGACCACTTCACAATCTTGATCTGCATATGGTTCTTGCTTTTAATGATGAAGTCAGTGATATCGAAATCTGATGCCAATCTGGAATCTTTGGCGACGCCCACTTCTTTGCCATTCACAGAGATAATTGCCACGGATTCAAATCCACCCAGCTGAAGAACAACTCTCTGACCTGCCCACCCTTTGGGAAGGGAAAATTCTCGTTCATAAATTCCAGTGGGGTTTATCGCCGGAGAATCTGGAGGGAGTTCATCAAAGGGCATTTGCACATTCGTGTAAATAGGCTTATCCCAAAATGTTTTCGACTCTGGTTGAACGGTCCATAACCCTGGAACGGGAATTTCATCCCAGTCTTGTGTCGGTAGTACATCTGGAGAGTTGAGCAGTTGGAATCGCCAAATCCCATCTAATGAGATTTCATCCTGGTGCTCGATATTGAGCATAGGAAGTCGGTTAACGGAAGTGGTTTCAGGGCTATTCCAATATTTCACAAAAATCTCCTAGAGTCAGATGGACACAATCCGAACTCTAGTCAGAATAGAATTCATTCGGCAGTATCCCCGCCGCGAAATGGAGAATGTAAGTGAGTTCACGAAAAATGATTCAACTACGGTCTAAATCTTCGACCGTAATCTTTGAGGCTCATGATGAAATTCTTTCCATTTTGTATTGGGGCGCTGACATAGCGGTTTTGGGAAACGAAGATGATCTTAAATCTGCGACAACGAATTCGGTATCTAACAGTAGTTTCGATGCGCCACTCACCGCCGGGGTGATGCGTGAACATTCTCGAGGCTTTTTAGGTCATCCAACGCTCTCTGGTCATCGCAATGGAAAAGCGTGGTCGACTCAATTCTCACTCACAGATTATTCGCATCAAGGTAACGTCCTGATTGCACACCTAGAGGACAAGGCAGCCGAACTGCATGTTGAAATCGCCTATCGATTGTCTGAAGAGGGCATCTGCAAAATTGATGCCGTTGTAACCAATGCTGGCTCTAGCGATTATTCCCTCGATCAATTTCTTTATTGGCTCCCATTGGCCGACCGAGCCCAAGAAGTTTTGGACTTTACTGGGCGTTGGTCCCACGAGCGTCATCCACAGCGTCGGCCAATCGTTTCTGGGTTGACCACACGGGAAATTCGTGAGGGCCGAACCGGTCACGATTACACCATTGCCCAGATAGCGCTCACCAATGGCACTTCTTTCGCAGCGGGAGAAGCCTGGGCTCTGAGCGTGGCATGGAGTGGAAATTCGGTCCACCACATTGAACGCCTCTCAGATGGAGTGCAGTCCATTGGCGCTGGTGAACTGCTTTTGCCAGGCGAAATCATTCTCGCGCCTGGGGCAAGCCATCAAATCCCCGGAGTTGTTGCAAATTTCAGCGAGCATGGCCTTGATGGTCTGAGCCACAATTATCATTCTTGGCTTCGCGCCCGTCCTTCCCACCCCACCAATGTGCGCCCTCGGCCGTTGACGTTAAATGTCTGGGAGGCGGTTTATTTTGCCCATGATGAAGCCACAATAAAAGAGATTACTGATGTGGCGGCCGAGATCGGGGTAGAGCGTATGGTCTTGGACGATGGCTGGTTCCATGACCGCCGTAATGATCACGCTGGACTTGGTGACTGGGTAGTAGACCCCGCGGTATGGCCAAACGGTTTGGGATCAATAATTAAGTACATCAATGACAAGGGCATCGAATTTGGTCTGTGGTTTGAAGGTGAGATGGTCAATCCAGATTCAGACCTCTATCGCGCACATCCAGAATGGATTCTTCATGAGGCCGACCGGACCCCACCACTATGGCGACACCAGCTTGTGCTGGATCTTTCCCACCCTGGAGCTTTTGAACATGTCTTGGGGCAGACCGACGCGATTCTTTCGGAATACAACATTGCCTACATCAAGTGGGATCACAATCGCGCGTTAGTGGAGGCAGGTCACTTAGGGCGAGCCTCTGTTCATAATCAAACTGCAGCGATATATCGCTTATTTGCCGAATTAAAACAACGTCACCCCAAGTTGGAAATAGAAAGTTGTGCATCCGGGGGAGCGCGAATCGACTTAGGTGTTGTGAATGTGGTGGATCGATTCTGGACTAGCGATAACAACGATGCATTGGAACGACAGACTATTCAACGCTGGACAGGGTTAGTCTTCCCGCCGGAGTTGTTAGGTATCCACATTGGACCAACGCACGGCCATCAAACTGCGCGCACTCATGAAATAAGTTTCCGTGCCATTAACGCCATTTTCGGGCACGCCGGCATCGAGTGGAATGTGACTGAAGCCAGCGATGAAGAACTAGTTATATTGAAAAAGTGGGCAGATCTCTATAAGGCAAAGCGAAACATGTTGCACTCAGGCCGAACGGTTCGGGTTGATCATCCTGATACAAATGCATTTCTCTACGGAGTTGTAGCAACGGACCAGAGCGAAGCGCTATTTGCCTATGTTCAGCATCGGATGAATCAATCTAATTTCCCCGCCATGGCGCTTATTCCGGGGTTAGATCCTACTTCGCTCTATGAGGTAAAAGTTCTCAACGAAGTTGGAAAGCCACGTGCTCTTCAAGTCAAGAACCCACCTTGGATCAAAGGGGTTACCTTAAGTGGTGCTGCATTGGGAAAAATTGGCCTCAGACCACCTATCTTGGCGCCTGAAAATGCAATTTTGATTCAGATAACCAAGGTCTCCTGAACCGTTATTACTGTTCCAGCCACAGCCAATATTGATTCCTCCAACTGTGCGAAATGAAGTGGGTTTCGCACGCTGGTGAAGTCGTGATTACCACCGAACTTCTCGCTGTCGCGGAAATCTAGGATGAGAAGGTGGTTGTCCAAGCTCACCAGCCGAGCATCAAAAAAGGCTAACCAGGCGATGCGATTAGTGGCTAAGAGATGATCCAAAATCTCATTCCATTGATTTTTCAGATTCTGGAAATCACTCATATCTTTACCGTACCTCATGAATTTGGGGTTGAATACGGTTATGACATTGCAGAAGTTTGACTTGCGCGGCAAAGTTGCCGTTATCACTGGTGGTAATGGTGGCATCGGTTTGGGATGCGCCATGGGGTTGGCTAAAGCTGGCGCGGAGATCATGATCTGGGCCAGAAATGAAGCGAAGAACGAATCTGCAACATCGTTATTGAGATCATTGGGCGTTGGTGCCCACGCTATCGCTGTTGATGTAACCGATAGCAATGCGGTGAATATGGCAGTCCAAGAGACTGTGACCGCGCTCGGCGGCATTGATATTTTTATTGCTAACGCTGGAACTAATATCCGAAAACGACCGGAGGTATTAACAGTTCCAGAATGGGATCAGGTTATGGAGGTGAACGTCACTTCAGTTTTTCAAGCCTGCAAGGCAATTTATCCAGAAATGAAGGCGCGAGGCGGCGGGAAAATTATTGTCATAAGTTCACTCTCTGGAACTTTGGGCTTTGGAATTTCGCCTGCTTATGCAGCCAGTAAAGCGGCGGTAGATAATTTGGCAAAGAGCTTGGCTGTCGCGTGGGGGCCTGACAATATTCAAGTTAATTCAATTCTGCCTGGGTGGACAATTACCGATATGACAGTTCAAACTAGAACTATCCCCAGTATCAACGAGCAGATATTGCAGCGAACTCCGGCGGGGCGATGGGGAACACCTGATGATTACGAAGGCGTAGCAGCATTCCTTGCCAGCAGTGCCTCCGATTATGTGACCGGTATTTCCATCCCTATTGATGGCGGATTCTCCAACACCTTAATGATCGTGCAAGCGCCTACTCAGTAAAAGAAATCGTCGCAAGACTTAACTCCACCATATCGGTCAATGTTTCTTCTCGAGCCAGTGCGCTCATTTGCTCATGTCGATTGAGATGATCGGTGACTGTAAGAATAGAAAGCGCTCTCCGCTTCTTTCTGGCTGCCAGAGAATAAAGCGCGCTGGTTTCCATTTCAAGCGCCAAAACCCCATGTTCGCGAAGCCGTTCCGTGGAGTCGGTGGTGTCGTAGAACATATCCATGGAAGCGACGCCTCCAACATGGACGGGAACTTTGGTAGAAAGCGATTGGGCTATGGCCAGCAGCGCAAAATCTGCATGGGGTGCAAAGTCCAAGCCACCGGTCGTTCTCCGGTTGATTCCAGAATCGGTTGATGCAGTCATTGGCAAAATCAGATCGCCAACATTGACTTCATCTTGGATTGCACCGCATGTGCCGATCCGAATCGCAATCTGAACTTGGTAATCCATGAAGAGTTCATGCAGATATAAGGAGATTGAAGGGGCGCCCATACCGCTTCCCATCACAGAGATCCGCTGGCCTTTATAAAGTCCAGTAAAACCATACATTGCTCGAATCGAGTTGAATTGGTGGACTTCGCTGAGAAACTTTTCGGCAATCCATTTAGCGCGAAGTGGGTCACCAGGCAACAAAATTCGTTCGGCAATTTCCCCGGGGGCTGCTCCAATAGTCATGCTCATGTCGGGAGTGTATTACTCGCCAAAGTGGCAACAGCGAAAAGTGGGGCGGGTCGGGCTCGAACCGACGACTACCGAATTATGAGTTCGGGGCTCTAACCAACTGAGCTACCGCCCCCAATTGGGGAAGTTTAGAGCAATTTCCGGAGTGAAAAGTACGTTTTCGGGCAAGCCACAGGCATTTATAGAGAAGTTATAGTGGCGCAAAGGTGATGACTTTCCCTCCGAAGGTTTGTATGGTTTCCAAATCAGATTGGAGCGCCTCATTAGTCAGCCAGATTCACACCCGGGTGGTGCCAACCTGACGACTGGAAAAGTTGTCTTTCTGGTGATTGCCGCTGCGGCACCCATGGCTGCCATGGTGGGAAATGTTCCGTTGGCGCTCGTTTATGGAAATGGCGCCGGACTGCCGGCCGCTTTCCTTCTGGCAACCATCGTCTTGCTCTGCTTTTCGGTCGGATATGCAGCAATGAGCCGCAAGGTCATTAACACCGGCGCTTTTTATACCTACATCGCCAGAAGCCTGACCAAACCAGTCGGGGTGGGCTCTGCCTATGTCGCTTTGGCGGCATATACGGCACAAGCGTGTGGGCTGGCTGGTGCCTTTGGATACTTCATGCAACAACTGGTTATTCAAGGGGTCGGAATTGATCTGCCCTGGTATCTATTTACTGCTCTGGGAATCCTTGCTGTCGCGATTTTGGGTTATCGATCAGTTGAGTTATCAGCCAAAGTCTTGGGGTTTTTCATGATTGCAGAATTTGCGATTCTCTTTATCTTTGAAGCGCTGGTTCTCAACAAGCATCACCTCGGTTCGTTTCCAGCGGCATCTTTCTCGCATTCGCAAATCACTTCCGGGCCAATTGGTATTGCCATGCTCTTTGCCTTCACCAGTTTTATCGGTTTTGAATCTGCTGCGCTTTATGGCGAAGAGACGAAGGATCCAGAGCGAAGTATTCCAAGGGCTACTTACATCGCAGTTTCTACCGTAGGCGTTTTCTACGTTCTTTCCACTTGGATAATCATCGGCTCGGTTGGCGCCGAGAAAGTGCGCGCGCTTTCGGAAAAGGATGGCGGTCTTTTTGTCATCAACCTGGTTCAACAATATGGCGGAACGATCCTCTTTGATGTTACTGCTGTGCTTCTCTGTACCAGTGTTTTGGCTGGGTATTCGGCAATTCATAATGCCGCAAGCCGATACCTCTTTGCGTTGGGCCGTGAATCCATCATGCCGCAGCGGTTCGGTAGACACCATAAAACTTTCTTTAGCCCTCACTCTGCAAGCATCGCAATTACTGGCGTGGCCGTTATATCGGCGGTGGGCTTTGCGATCAGTGGGGCCGATCCGTACAAAGTTTATGCAGCAAGCTTGATTGCGGTTGGCACTTTAGGAATAGTGGCGCTACAGGCTATGGCATCACTTTCTGTGGTTGCATTCTTTTGGAAGCGCCCAGATCGCAAATGGTGGCAAGGTGTTATTGCACCAGTTATTGGGTTTGTTGGGTTAGTGATTGCCTTTGTACTTGCCGCTATCCACTACAACACATTGACCGGAAGCAGTAACAAGGTCGTGAATTTGGTGCCGGTTCTGCTTCTAGTTATAGCCATTGCCGGTGTGATTTATGGGTTTAGATTACGAACAACCAGACCTGATGTGTATCAACAATTAGCTAGTTCGCAATTGCGGAGCAAATAGGACTACTCCAAATACTCCCAAGCATCTCCGTTTTTGCGCGCAATGCCCCTGGTTTCCAACTCTTTCAAATATTTCTTATGGCCTTTTTCACCGCTTCCACGGAAAAGCGGCATCAGTCTTGGCAGCTGGTTAGGAATAAGCAATGCGATTTTCACCAGCCAGGACTCGCTGCGTTTTGGGTAAATTTCAAATCGAGGTTTATCTAGCATTTTAATAAAAGACTTCACTACAGTTTCGGTTGATTGGGGCGGATCCATAAATTGCAGGGAATTTCCGCCTTCGATTGCTTCCTTGTGCAGCATTGGCGTATCAGTTGCCGAAGGTAGAACGGAGCCGGCTGTGATTCCCTTGCCGGCTAGGTCCAAACTCATGGAAAGCATTGCGCCACGGAGTCCAAATTTCGATGCGGTATACATAGGGGTTTCGCCCAGTGGGAATATTCCGCCCAGGGAACCCGTAGTGATGATCCGAGGATCATCACTAGCCCGCAATAGCGGAATGGCACTTCGAATGAATACCAGGGGTGCGACTAAATTGATATCTAACTCTTCTTCGATACTTTCAACACTTCGAACATCAAAACGGTCTGTTGTTGTAATTGCCGCGTTAGGAATGAGCACATCGATTTTGCCGTATTTCAGGGAAATAGTTTGGATAGCGCTCTTGATCGCATCGCGATCCGTTAAGTCCATTGCGATATAAAGATGGTTCTGTCCTTGCAAGGAATTGATGATTGAAGCAAGTTTTACCTCGTTGCGGGAAATGAGAACAATGGTGGCACCTTTTTCTGCAAAATCCCGCGCAAGGTGAGCTCCAATTCCACCACTTCCGCCAGTGATCACTATGACTTTTCCAGCGAACGAATATTTCATCTGCGCGCACCTCAATCCCGGCATTGTTGTATTTCACTTGCTGATATGCGAAAGTATATTGTCGTCTTAATTGAGGAGTAATGGAATGTCTGAAGGCACTAACAATGATGCGAATGGGATGGATTCCATTGTCAATGAGCTCTATCCCTACAAAGATATTTCAACGGTTTTCGCATCCATTCCCGAAGTTGGACGAGGCGTCCAGGAAGTAGTTGATGAGGTTCGAAGTTTTGCATTGCGCGAAGATGCCATCGGGGACAAAGGACAAGTATCTGGTTCCCTTTATAGCGGCGATCACGATCATTACCACGTCTTAAGCCAGATTTTTGAAGAATTCGCCCATGTAAATGTTCTGCAGCGAGACATGTACCCATCGGCCACGAAATTCGAAGGTGAAATTATTGCTATGGCCTTGGAGATGTTGCATGGCGATGGCCCAGATAGCGATGCCTGCGGTGTTGTAACTAGTGGCGGCAGCGAGAGCCTAATAACGGCGTTGTATACCTACAGGGAGCAGGCAGCAAGAGAGCGCGGAATAAAGCAGCCAAATGTTGTTATTCCTAAAACTGCTCATGTTGCTTTAGATAAAGGGGCGCATTGGCTTGGTATTGAAGTTCGTCATGCGCCATTGGGTGAAGATTTCTTAGTGGATCTGACCAAAATGGAAGAACTCATAGATGAGAACACCATAGCCATCGTCGGCTCGGCCGGAAATTATGCTCATGGATTAATCGATCCAATTCCCGAGTTAGGGCAGATTGCCTTGCGACATGGAATTGGGTTACATGTAGATGGTTGTCTAGGCGGATTCCTCTTGCCGTGGATTGCAGAAAATGGCGTCGATATTACTCCTTGGGATTTTCGAGTCGAAGGCGTAACAAGTATCAGCGCCGACACTCATAAATATGGTTATGCACTCAAAGGAACTTCAACACTCACCTATAAAACCAAATCATTGCGTTCGTATCAATATTTCACTTTCCCAGATTGGCCCGGCGGATTGTATCTTTCCCCAGGATTCGCCGGCTCTAGAAGCGGTGGGCTCATTGCAAGTACTTGGGCATCATTAGTACTCATGGGCAAAAGTGGGTATCGAAAGGCAGCGAGAGAAATTTATGATGCCGCGCAACAAATGGTTACTGGAATACGAGAAGAAATTCCGGAGTTACACGTTATCGGAGATCCAATTTTCTTAGTGGCATTCACATCGGAAGTCGTCGATATCTATCTAGTTAATGATGAGTTAAAGGCCAGGGGCTGGCGAATGAATGCGCTACAAATGCCAGCCGCGCTTCACTTTTGTATAACTCGGCCCAATGCTCATCCTGAAGTTATTTCTCGATTCCTTGAAGATCTCAAGGCCGCTGTTCTTTACGCTCATGATCAAAAAGGAACTCCAGCAATGAGCGGAGCCATGTATGGGTTTGGTGGCACCCCTAAGGGGAATGCGACTTTGGCTTTTGTGATGGGCGGGTATCTAGACGCTATGCACGACCTTCCTCCTTCGGAATAATCGGCACATGAGCGCTGATCGCTGGATCCTGGCAATCGACCTAGGCAATGGCGGACCAAAGGTTGCCGTTGTCAACCTACAGAATCAGATCAGGGCCGTATGCGTTCGCTCCGTTGGGGTCACTATTGGACTGGGTGGATTAGCGACTCAAGATGGCCACGAATGGTGGGCAGCGCTGATCGATGCGTCGCGAGAAGCAATAATCGCTAGCAATGTAAACCCTGCCGATATGCATGCTGTTTCCATCACTGGACAGTGGGGTTCTACCGTTCCCGTCGATAGCTCGGGAGTGCCTGTAGGTGAAGTTCTCTTATGGGCTGATACTCGCGGCCAGAAATATATGAAAGACGTTATCGGTGGGCCTATTAGTTATCAGGGATTTTCACCCTTTCGAGTACTTCCTTGGGTAAAGAAGACTGGCGGAGCACCGACGCCTAGTGGCGCGGATCCCACTGGCCACTCCTTAGTGTTGCAGCGAGAATTGTCAGAAACCTATGAACGCGCCTCGTACTTGTTAGAGCCAGTGGATTACATCGGCATGAGATTTACCGGCATCGCTGCCGCTACTCCTGCCTCGATGATCTTGAGCTGGTTAACGGACAATCGGTTGGGCCGTGAACCTGTTTATGATCCGAGCTTAATTAGTAAATCGAAACGAGATTTTCATAAATTGCCGCCTCTGAGGGCCACGGGATCGGTCTTGGGGAATATCCTGCCGCAGGTCGCAGATTCTTTAGGAATTCCTCATGATGTTCCGGTTATCTGCGGAATACCAGATCTTCATGCCGCAGTTATTGGAAGTGGCGCAGTAGAGCCTTTTGCAACTCATGTCACCATTTCGACAACAGCATGGATAGGTGCCCGGGTTCCATTTAAAAAGACTGACATATTGCATTCCATCGCTAGCGTTCCAGGATTTGATAACAAGTTTCCAATAGTGGCCAACAACCATGAAACTGGTGGCGCGGCACTGCGCTGGTTGCTGGAACAAGTTCTGCCGGAAGAAAGTTATGAAAGTCTTTTAGCCAAGGCCCAGCTTGCTCCCGCTGGGTGCGAAGGCGTCCTTTTCACGCCATGGCTCAACGGTGAACGATCTCCAGTTGAAGATAAACGGGTCCGAGCATCTTTTCTCAATATGTCGTTGCGAACCGACCAAGCCGCAATGATTCGTTCGGTTATGGAAGGGGTGGCATTTAACTCTAGATGGTTATTCGATGCTTATGAAAAATTCTTAGGTAAGAAATCTGAAGTGGTAAGAATCATTGGTGGGGGAGCGCAATCTGATCTGTGGTGCCAGATGCATGCATATGCGTTAAATCGCCCGGTAGAACGTCCCGCAGACCCTCGGGATGCACAACTGAAAGGGAGCGCTGCCTGGGCCCAAGTCGCCTTAGGTGAGATAACTCTTGAAGAAGCAGGAAAATTTGCAGTGGTTACAGATACTTTTTTCCCAGATGGACCAGATCGGGAAATCTATCAAGAGTTGTATTCCAATTTCCAAGGTTTATATTCGACACTCAAAAAGACGCACCATCGTTTAAATAAGATCTAGGCCGCTAAACAGGATTGCCGAATTGCTTAAACCACTCTAAGGCAAGCGGATTGGCCAGCGAGTCTACGTTTCGGACCGTGCGCCCATTAATTACGTCGGTTACAGCAAGTTCGACTAATTTATTGCTTTTCGTTCGTGGTAACTCTGGAGTTGCGATTATGAGATCGGGGACGTGACGAGGGCTGGCTTGTGTTCGCAGCGCCACCTTAATTGCACTTGTGAGTTCTGGGGTTAACTGTGTGCCCGATTTCAAAGTCACAAATAAAAGTACTCGAGTGTCATTGTCCCAATCTTGGGAGACCGCCATCGATTCTGTGACTTCAGGAAAGGATTCCACAACACGGTAAATCTCGGCAGTACCAATGCGCACGCCTTTGGAGTTTAAAGTTGCATCGCTTCTGCCGTATAACGTAAATCCTCCAGTACTAGACCTGGATGCGAAATCTCCGTGCGTCCACACCCGAGGAAACCCTTCGAAATATGCGGCACGATACTTTTGGTTATCTACATCTCCCCAAAATCCCAATGGTTTAGAGGGAAAGGCAAGGGTGCAGACCAGTTCGCCTTTTTCGTTTTCAGCCGCAATGTCGCCCTGAGAATTAAAGACTTCCACTGCCATTCCTAAACAGGGGCCCTGAAGTTCCCCGCGATGCACTGGCAACATTGGAACTCCAGCGAGAAAACACCCGCAGATATCGGTGCCACCGGACATGGAGACCAAGTGAACATCGCTCTTAAAATCTTCATAAACAAAGTAGAAACTTTCGGGAGATAAAACTGAACCGGTGGAGCCGATCGTGCGCAATGTGGAGAGGTCATGGGTCTTTGAAATCTCAAGATGTTCTTTGTTGTACGTGTCGATGAGTTTGGCGGATAAGCCGAAAAAGGTGAGCTTCTCTTCATCGATAAGGTCAATAAGTCGAGCGGAGTGTGGATGCACCGGGGATCCGTCATACAAAATGATTGTGGCCCCACTAGCCAGAACAAAGAGCAGCCAATTCCACATCATCCATCCGCAGGTCGTAAAGAAAAAAACTCTGTCTCCAGGTTTGATATCCAGGTGGTAGCGCTGCTCTGAATAATCTTTGAGTAAAATACCGGCGGCGCTATGAGTTATGCATTTTGGTTTGCCGGTCGTTCCGCTTGAGAAGAGAACAAAGCCAGGATGGTTAAAGTCTAAGTTCTGGAAATGTGGCGCCGAACCAACAAATGGCGCAACCCAACTCTGGAAAGACTCCACGGAAATATTGCTTTGACCTACCACGATTGTTTTAACCAATGAGGGCAAACCATCCATTATTTCGTTTAGTACCTCATCGCGATTAAATGACTTTCCGCCATATACATAACTTGGTCCAGCGAGAAGGATCTTTGGTTCAATTTGGCTAAAGCGATCTAGGACCGCGCTGGCGGCGAAATCAGGGGAGGCGGTACTGGTGACTGCACCAATGGAGAGCGCAGCAAGTGAGTAAATCATGACTTCAGTGATATTCGGAGCCCAAGCAACGACACGATCGCCCGTGAGAACTCCGGCGTTTTTCATGGCAGCGGCAGTGGCGGCAACTTGGATTCGAAGTTGAGCCCAAGATATTTCTTCGCGGTGGCCATCCTCTCTGATGGAAACTATGGCAATCTGTTCGGGGCTACCTTTTGCGAGCAAGTTTTCGGCAACATTGAGCTTGGCATCGGTGAAGAAGGTCGATGAAATGAAATCTTGACCTTGGTGATAGAAATGATTGGAGTCGACGCCTTTGCTTCCAATGAATTGGCCGTCATCCCAAACTTGTGACCAAAACTGCCCGGGGTTTTCAATACTCCAGCGATGCAGGTCCCAATAATTTTTTGCACCCACTCCGAATTCACTATTTACCTGCACTAGCAATTTCGCAAGGTAGGTATCTTCTTTATCTTCGTCTGACATTTCCCAGAGTGGATCAGATTTCACTCGGCTTCAATCTTTCTGCTCTTCTTGGCAAAATAAGATTGACGAAGTCGGTAATAAGCACCAGATAAACCGCCAGGAGCAAACATCACGATAAGAATAAATATCAAGCCTAAAGTGAAGGCTGGCTCGGAAAGTGGACCACTGAATACCTTTGGAATGTGATGCTGGGTAGCAATCTTGCTGAAGTCCTGCAGTCGAGTGCTAGCTAGCGAATACAAAATTCCGCCAATCACCGCGCCCCATCGTGTGAGCGCGCCACCCAGAATGACCATGAGTAAAAGGGCAATGGTTGTTTCTGCAGAGGCAAAGCGAGGGGAAGCGCTACCGCTAATGACCAACATCGCACAGCCGACTAGCGAAGCTAATGTTCCCGCAATCATGAAAGCAAGGAGCTTGTAAACAAAGGGATTCAATCCCAAGACCGAGACCCGAACCTCATTGTCTCGCAGGGCCTGAAATACTTTTCCGGCAGAGGATTGGGTTACCCACCAGATGGCAAAGTATGTGATGGCCAGGACCGACAAAGCCAACCAGAAGAGATATCGAGTATTGGCTACTCCGAGAAAGAAAGAAGGAACTCGGTCGGCGTTGAGTGCAAGCCCGTTTTCGCCATTGGTAAAGTTTCCAAAATTTCGGCTAATAATGATGTGTCCAGCCTCACCGAAAGCCAAAGTCACCATGGCGAAGGTGATGCCCGTGGTGCGTAGTGAGGCTGCACCCACCGCAGTTGCCAAAAGGGAGGTAATGAATATAGCAATGGCTGCCGCTGAAAATAGAGACATGTGGGCGGAATTAACAAAGATCGCCGTCAGATACATGCCGGAGGCAAAAAAGACCGCATGACCAAAGGAGAGAAGACCGGTGAAACCAAAGAGCAGGTCATAGGTCAATGCCAGAGCTCCGTACAAGAATGCAACAGCTAGTGTCTGCTGCATTCCTGGCTCTGCGAGAAAACCCAAATGAATGGCAGGGCCAATGGCAGTGATGAGAAGGAGCACGCCCAGCAGCGGACGAGAATATTTCCATCGCAACATTTAGGCACTCACCTTTCCGAATAATCCTTGGGGTCTGACAAGCAGGACCGCCACCAAGAGAATTACAACGACAAAGTCACCTAGCCCAGGAATGTAATAATTGACAAACTGCTTAGTGATGCCGATAAGCAACGCGGCAACGGCGCTGCCGCCGATAGAACCCATCCCGCCAATGACCACAACAATAAAGCCATAAATCAGCCAAGAGCCAGCCATAAGTGGGGTTACTCCACCTTGGTAGGCAGCAATTAACACGCCACCGACTCCTGCGGCGAAACCACCGAGAAAAAAGACGGCGCTGAAGGCCCGTTTAACATTGATTCCCAAGGCGGTGACCATGGTTCGGTTTTCTACTCCGGCCCGAATGATCAATCCGATGCGAGTGAATTTCAAGATACCGACGAAAATCCCTAAAAGGGCCAAAGCCGTCAAGATGTAAAGGAAACGATCTACCGGGATAAAAGCCTTGCCAATTGTCACCGTATTAATAAACCACGGGGGTGTCGGCAATAGTCGTAAATCGTTGGTGAACCAGCCACCGAGCACAGCACCAACAACAAGTGCGACGCCGACCGTGACTAATGCTTGATCAATGTGACGGTTATAAAGCCGTGTGATCAAGAGTTGTTCCATAATCAGAGCAAATATGCCGGCCCCGATTCCACCAACAATCATGGAAACGATAAACGCGAGGGTGGAATTGGTATGGAAAACCTGAGTGGACATCCATAGACCTACAAATGCTCCCACAACTAGAAAAGTGCCATGAGCAAAATTGAGAACACCCATCAATCCGTAAATCAATGAAAGACCGGATGCGACGAGAAAATAGAGCGCCCCCAAGCCCACGCCCGTTATTGAAATTAAAACGAAAGTATCCATTAGCTGTGCCTTCCCCCAACGCCGAGCATCGAGTGGACAAAATCTGCATCTTCAAGATGGCTTGGTTCGCCTTGGAAAATAATTTTGCCTTGGTCCATAATTAAAATATGTTCGGCAACGTGCTTTACTAACGCCAAATTTTGCTCCACAAGCAGCATCGTGCTTTCACCTGCAACTCTTGCCAACGATTCGGCAACTTCGGTTACCAATTTGGGCGCTAAGCCTTTCGTTGGTTCGTCAATGAGGAGAATCTGATTCTTATTGAGAAGTGCGCGCGAAATTGCAACCATCTGTTGTTGCCCACCTGACAGAGTTCCGGCACGTTGTGCGGTCCTTGTCTTTAGTTCGGGAAAGAGGCTATAGACCAGATCAAAGTTTGGTTGGGAATCCCGAACAGCGATATTCAAATTGTCCTTGACGCTGAGCATCGAAAAAATCTCTCGGTCTTCAGGAACGTATCCGATCCCGCTCCTTACGATTTGGTAAGTGGGCTTTCCCTGAATGGATTTACCATCCAAAGTTATCTCTCCGGCGGATTGTCGTAAGCCCATGATGGCTTTTAGCGTCGTTGATTTACCCACTCCGTTTCGACCCAGAAGAGCAGTCACTTTATTGCTAGGAATTTCAAAGGTGACGCCGCGCAGAACATGAGATCCTTGGATATAGACGTGAACATCCTTAAGACTTAAGACGCTCATAGTGCTACTCCCAAATAGGCGCTTTGCACGGTGGGGTTCGCGATTACTTTCTCTGGAGTATCGCAAATGATGAGTTCACCATAATTGAGAACCGCGATTCGATCTGCTAAATCCAGGACTACATCCATATGATGCTCCACGATCAATACGGTCTTCCCAAAGGTGCGAGAGAGCGATCGGATGATTTCCACTAACTCGGGAATATTTTCAACATTCATTCCGGCCATCGGCTCATCCAGAAGAACAATTCTAGATTTTGAGGCCAAAACGATAGCGATTTCCAGCCGTCGCTTGTCGCCATGAGAAAGAGAACCAGCCAATTGATGAGCGCGTGAGGTTAATCCAACCTGCTCTAAACAATTCATAGAAGCGTCGATTGCTTCTTTAAAAGAGTATGCATCTTTGGTGACATTCATGGAGCGTCCAGCGGCGGCTTGAGTGGCGATACGAACATTTTCCAACAAAGAGAGGTTGACGAAAACACTTGAGGTTTGAAAGGTTCTAGCCAGGCCAGCTTTTGCCCGCTTGTAAGCAGGAAAGTGAGTGATATCGACCGAATCCATATGAATAGATCCGCGAGTAGGAGTTCGTAGTCCGGAAAGCAAATTAAAGAAGGAGGTTTTGCCAGCTCCATTGGGGCCGATGATTCCAAGAATCTCTTTATCTGCAACTTCGAATGAAATGCCATCCAAGATAGTGGCGCCACCAATTGTCAGACTGAGATCTGAAATGGAAAGTGCACTGGGCATGTAAAACCTCGTTTCGGACTTCATTGTTATAAATGCTTAGGCAAATAAAAGCCTGGCGCCATTATAACGCCAGGCTTTTATAGAGCTTTTTACTCTTTATTGCTTCTCATGAACCGCTTGGTTCAGGATCAGGTCGTGACGTTTCGCAGTGTCTTAACCAAAGATGGCTTGTAGTGCGATCCAACCTTATTCAAGCTCACCAAGTACATGGATTGAATCAAGAGGTGGTCAGTTGCCCGAACGGTCTCTTGTCCCTTCAACCCAATAAAGGAGAATCCTTCTAGGTTTGAGATTGCCGTTGCTACGTCGACGCCAGTATTTCCCTTAAGAGCTTGAAGAATCATCTTTGCGGCGCTAACGCCGTCAGAGGTAAACAAGTCTTGAGACATTCCAGCGGCATCGTATGCAGCCTGCAACGCATCGGATGCATTGGTCTTGACTACTCCTGGGAAGTAGCTATTGGTCAAGATGGCGTTGGTCCCTTCGAAAAGGGTTCCGTACGCGTCGTAGCTTGCAACTCCAGCAAGTCCAGTAATTGGACGAGCCTTTGCGAATGCTCCTTGCTGACGGAGTGCAGTGATTGCACCAGCAGCGGTAAGGGCATTAGACCAAGCGATGAATACATAGGA
Organism: Actinomycetes bacterium; assembly: GCA_037130455.1. Classification (GTDB taxonomy): domain Bacteria; phylum Actinomycetota; class Actinomycetes; order Nanopelagicales; family Nanopelagicaceae; genus CAIMZW01. Next base: position 94,911 of record JBAXSZ010000002.1, read on the forward strand.
AGCGTTAGCATCCGCGGCCTTCTTGGCATAAGGGGTGAAATCTGTAGCAGTTGTCGAAACCTTGATATCTACAAACTTCGCGCCTTTCTTGGCAAGATAAAGCTTGGCTGCTGCCGCATTGCCAGCACCAAAAGCATTGTCTTCGGTGAAGACAACAACCGTCTTATCCTTGATTGGGCTAATTCCGCTCAAGGGAGCAAAGTCTTGAAGTGATGTGTTTCCGGAACGGAAAACGTACTTATTAGCAGCGCTGGTGACAGCATCATTCTTGGCTGGTCCAGAAATGTAAAGCACCTTATTTTGAGCGGCTAATGGAGCAAGAGTAAGAGCAACACCTGATGATGCGGTTCCGACGATAATCTTGGTGCCATTTCCAACGTACTCTTTGAAAGCTGCAGTGGCGGCGGCAGGGTCTGCTCCGTCATCTTTTGTGGAGACAACCAACTTCGCGCCATTGACTGACATTTTGCCAGTTGTGTAATACTTCAAGCCCCACATCAAGCCTGCGGTGTAGGCATCTCCGTAAGACTTTAAGCCTCCGGAGGTCGTGGTGATAACACCGATCTTTATATCATCTGCTGCTCGGGCCGGAGCAGAAATTCCAGCTGGAATCAAAAGCGCAAGCGCAAGGGTTCCAACGCCCAGTCGAGTCAGTCTGTTGTGCTTTCGCATTCAGATCTCCTAATAATGTGAGGGTCGCCCCGAGGGGGAGCGATTTGTTTTTGGATTGTAGTCTGCCAAGTGGAGAAGTAGAACAGGTTTGCGTTGTGTTTTAGACTAAATTCATATAATAAAATTGTTATAAATGGCAACAAAATTGCAACTAACTGAAAGAGTGAGCACATGGAAAACGCCGCATATCTGCCGGAAGAAGAATATTTGGTCTCAGTTCGTGGGGGAGATCTTTCAGTATTTCGATATGGCTCAGTCAGTGGCAAACCAATCATGGCGCTCCATGGAACTACTTCTTCAAATAGAGCATGGCAGTGGTTCGCAAGAACTGTGAATTCGCGCGGGTACACCGTTTACGCATTGGACACCAGGGGGCGAGGAAATTCCAACCATCTGCCTGCGCCATTTGGACTGGCCGTGCATTCGGCAGATTTATTGGCAGTTTTTGATTACCTCGGCATAGATTCCTGTGATGTTGTGGGGCATTCCTCGGGAGCATTTGGAGCGGCGGCCTTTGCGCAATTGTATCCAGATCGAGTTTCGCGACTTGTTTTGATAGATGGTGGAATCCCACTTCCGCTTCCTGCTGGTTTTACCATCGAGCAAATCAATTCATTTATCCTAGGGCCAGCCCTAGCACGACTTTCCATGACCTTTAAATCCTTCGAAGCTTATCGAGATTATTTTGTTGGCCAACCAGCATTCGTGAAAGGTTGGTCGCCAGCTTTGGATGAATATTTCAGATATGACCTCCGCGGAGTGGCCCCAGAATTTCATCCGAGTACTAATAAAGATGCGGTCGCCGGTGATAGTTTGGATTTATTCAATGACAGCCAGGTTAATCAGGTTCTTAAAGATTTTGCAAGTGAAATTTTGATGTTACGTGCGCCACGAGGTCTGCAAAATGGGGACGCTTTATATCCAGAAGAAGTTTTGATAGAAACCTTGAAGAAATTCCCAGCGGTTCGCTATGTAAATGTCGAGGACGTTAATCACTATGACATGATGACCGAACAATCTGGAGCCGACAAATGTATCGAACTCATATACGGAAAGCAGGTTTAAAGCCATGGGGAATGTATTAAGTGGTCGTCGGGCATTTGTGACCGGTTCGTTTCAAGGCATTGGTCTAGGAATTGCTAAAACCTTAGCTCGTGAAGGGGCCAGTTTAGTGATTCATGGCCTGGGATCTGCTGAGGTTGTGGCCAATGCCGAAGCAGAAGTAATGGCTGCTGGCGCATCGAAAGTGGAAAGTTTTGTTTCAGATTTGCGAGACAGTGTTGCTACTGAAAAATTGATCGCAGACATTTTAACTTCCGGACCCATTGATATCTTGGTAAATAACGCAGGTATTCAATTTACCGGTCCAGTCAGCCAACTGCCGCGTGACAAGTGGAATGACATAATCGCGATTAATCTTTCGGCCGCGTTCGACACAATTCGTTTGCTCATACCACAAATGGCCGAACGTGGTTATGGCAGAGTTATCAATATTGCTTCGGTTCACGGCTTGGTTGGTTCGGTGGAGAAAGCACCTTATGTTGCAGCCAAGCATGGCATCGTGGGTTTAACCAAAGTCGTCGCATTGGAATATGCCCACAAAGGAAGCCGCGAATCTGGAGGGGTAACGGTCAACGCTATTTGTCCGGGATGGGTCGAGACCGCACTTATTGAACCGCAAATTCAAATGAGAGTGGATAAGTTTTCTGGTGACCGCGTTGCAGGAGTTGCCGATCTCCTCAGCGAAAAGCAACCAAGCAAACGAATGTCTTCACCAGCCGACATCGGCGAACTAGCTTTGTGGTTATGTAACCCTGCTGCTCACAATATGACTGGAGCTGCTATTCCTATCGATGGAGGCTGGACCGCCCAATGAGAAGGGCGGTTGCGCTCTGCCTCGGCATCTGGTTTCTCCAGGCTTGGAGTCCAACCGCTTCTGCAACTTCGATTACCTACTCATTTCCCATTTCAGGGTGCGCCGTCAGCTACGCCCACTCGCATCACAATTATCCAGCCACCGATATTTTGACCAAAGTCGGATGTGCATTTGTCGCCCCGACCTCCGGAGTGGTGGATGAGGTAAATCGAGTTGACCGATTTTCTTGGAAGACAAATTTAGGAAAAGACCGCGGCGGTCTCTTTCTTTCCATCGTGGGAGATGATGGCGTCCGTTACTACGGATCGCATTTGTCTACGATTGGAGTGAATATAAAACCAGGGGTGAGAGTTCTTTCTGGGGACAAATTGGGCGAAGTCGGAACTTCAGGTGATGCCAAAGGGTTAGCGCCGCATCTTCACTTTGGAATTTCCTGGCCAACCCGAAATGGCATTTGGTGGGTCAAGCGCGGGGAACTTTATCCGTGGCGATATTTGGATGCCTGGCGAGCCGGCAAGAATCTTTCCCCAGCCAAAGCGGTTGCCACACTTAAAAAGAAGTATGGCCAGGTTCCACCCATCCCTGCCTATTAACTGGTGGAGTTTTTTCCAATAAATGTCTCCATAAAAAAAGAGGGCCGGCAAGCGCCGACCCTCTTTTTTAAACTAGTGGTTATTAGTTAGGAACAACTGCGTCAGCCTGAGGACCCTTTGGACCCTGAACTACTTCAAAAGTAACGGCTTGACCCTCTTCGAGTGACTTGTAACCATTGCCTTGGATTGCAGAGTAGTGAACGAAAACATCTTGTCCGCCACCATCTACGGCGATGAAACCAAATCCCTTTTCAGAGTTGAACCACTTAACTGTACCTGTTGCCATTGAGCTTTATCCTTCGGTATTTGTGTGACACTTGAGAACTCCCCAAGCGCCGGTCTTCTTCTGTACAGCGATACCGAACAAAACTGCCCTTTTAACGGAGCCGAGAAACGGGTACTGCCAAGCGTCGGACTAGCAAAAAGTATAGACCGTATAGGAGGTAAATCACTAAAAATTCTCAGGAAATTTGGGGTAGCCAGGAGCGCCACTTGGGGGAGAGAATGGTCCATCAGATCGAATGTGGCGAAGGTGGACTGGGGAAGGTCGCACTATCGCTTACGACCTGGCTCGATCCCGATCCGTGGGAGCGCAGTCTTGACCTGCACAGGGAGATCTGATGAATGTTCCGTCACGCGCCACTTCGGGATTATCGGGAGATTTACGCATTTATTCAGCGCCTAGAGCGCTCATTCGCCATATCCAATGGTCGCTTCATCAAATTTTCGGGGAGCCAATTGTTTTGGAATGGGAGCAACAAAAGCTCAGTGCAGGGACTTTTGCCACCCAATTTCAGTGGCGCAGTGATCGGCAGTTGGCCTCGGCAATAGCCAGCACGTTGAAAAGTTGGCATTATCTTCGTTTTGAAGTTCGTGAATTTCCTACTCCTGGGGGCGAAGGTGTCCTGTATCGAGCAACTCCAGATTTGGGATTACATCAAGCCGTGACTGCATCCACTGGCGACATCATGATTCATGAAAACAGATTAGTGACCGCGCTCACTTCACATAGAAGTTACGAATCGTTACGAGAATCTATTCAGCAAGCTTTAGGGATTGCGTGGGATGATGAATTAGAGGGCTACCGCCGACAAACATCAGAATGTGAACTAGATAAAAGGAATATCATTTAACCATGAGCCAAAACATAGTAGTTCCAGCATCGGGGAAGACTCGTGCCGTTGCATTAATAATCGCATCAATCGTATTAGCCGCAGGTATGGGATACGGATTGAGTTTGGTAGGTACCGGGTTAGCAGCACGATCCGGTAATGCCATAACAGTTACAGGTTCGGCTCGCGTTAATGCAACTTCAGATAACGCGGTCTGGACTCTTAATATCCAAGAGTTGGCGCCAAAAGTTTCTGATGCGGTGAAAAAAGTTGGAGATGGAGTCACCAAACTATCCTCATATTTAACTGATGGAGGAATTGCTGCTAGTGGAATTGAAGTTGGGGCTGTAAGTACCTCGGCAAACGAGGAATATCTCAATGGAAATTCAACCGGAAGAATTCTTTCTTACCGGGCCAATCAACAAGTCACAGTCCGATCTAAAGATGTGAAATTAGTATTGTCTCTTTCCAATGGCATTGGAAAATTGTTGCAAACGGGCGTCAATGTAAATAATTATGGACCTGCTTTCTATGTTTCCAGTTTGGCGGATTTGCGCCCACAGCTTCTCAGTGACGCAATGAAGGATGCTAAAGTCCGCGCCGAATCACTCACACAAGCTGTGGGTGGAAAAGTGGGAACAGTCATGGCAGTTCGTAGTGGGCCATTCCAAGTGACCACTCCCGATTCAGTGGATACTTCCTCGGGTGGTTATTACGACACGACCACAATTGAAAAGACCATCACCGCAACAGTTTCGGTCGATTTCAAAGCTGGTAATTAAGCAATCTCATCGACAAGCAAATCCCGCCATCCTGGTATTTTCTCCCACGATGGCGGGATTGATGCTTCTACAGAGACCATTAATGCGGCCCAACGGGCGCCAATTTCCATAGCACGTTGTGGATTGACTATTCCTGAACTTAATGAGGCCAAATAACCCGCTAAAAAGGCGTCGCCCGCCCCGGTTGTGTCTATCACCGTCGTGGGGAATGAATTTTGATGGCTTATCGATCCCTTGCTGTAAGTAGTTATTCCGCTGGCACCATCGGTCAAAACTATTGTTGTAAATCTGTCAAGCATCTCTGGTGTAATTTCAAGCCCGCCAACATCGGATCGCGAACCAATAATATATTCTGCGTGAGTTACCGTCTTATCGGTCAACGCTTCAGCACCCACAATGGTGAGGCACCCTTTACTTTGAGCAAATTTGAGATTATCCAAATAAAAACTGCGCCAGTTAACGAAGACGACAATGTCACTTGGTTGTAACTGAACTTGCTTGAGGGAAAGTTCTGAAAGTTGGCTCGGGGACATGCTGATGACAGATCGATCTCCGGTGTTGTCAATGAGAATTAAAGCCCTCATAGAAGGAGCAGATACTTCCTGAATCACTGGAATTACGATGCGCGAATCATCAATTGCCTGGCGCAGTTTCTCGCCAATGTCGTCGTTTCCTACATAGGTTAAGAAGCCAACCTCGGCACCTGAAGTTGCTAGCGCCGTGGCAACATTTGCCGCGCTTCCTCCAACTCTTTCAATAGTTCGAATTCCCGGCGTGTACTGCCCGGCAATGGGAAAATTATTTACGTAGAGGACCACATCCCAGGCGACCGGTCCAATGATCCAGACTCGACGCTTCATAACCGAACGGTATCCATTTGGGCGGGATGTTCTTTGGAAAGAATTTCGGCGCATCCTTTCAAATCAGGAATCTCATCCCACTTCACATCTTTGAGCCACGGGATTGCCAAGAGGTTGGCCGAGTGTGGGTATCGAAGCGTCACCAGTGCAGCCGAGAGCGCGGCCACCGTGTCGGTGTCGCCGCCAAGCAAGCAGGCAAGTTGATACGCGTCAAAACAGGTGGATACTGAGGCGGCGACGTAGCACACTGCTTGCAGCGTCTCAATTGCATTGTTGGAGATTCCGGCGATAGGCGGTTCCCATTCGCCCGGGGATTCAAAGGCTCGCTTAATTTCTGCAGAGCAGTTGGGAATCTGTTGAATGGATCGTTCGACAATTTCATAGAGAGTGAAGGCGCATGCTGAACCTAAAGATGAACTAAAAAGCTCGGCTCCAATAACGGCAACTTGACCAGATGATGGATCCTTGTGCGTGGCTTGGGCCAATTCCAGAACAGTTCTACGTTGAGCTTCGAAGAAATTCCCCGGCCAAGCCATTCCTAAGAGCGCGGTGCGCATAAGTGCGCCATTGCTCTTGCCTACTTCATGCGTTTCCTTCTCACCTACTGGCAAACCTAAGACAGATCGAGTTGTAGGTCCCAAACCTCTTAAGCGCGGAACAGATTCGCGCAGCCGAGTAAGAAATAGTTCTTCCAAATTCTTCTTCTTATCTTTCGAATATTCGCCAAATGCTTGAATCGTCAGAATCGTCAAAGCGGTATCGTCGCTTATGCCACCGAAAGGCCAGTTGGGTTTGGCGCCCAAGCGATCTAATTGCACGATGTATGGCTTGGCCAGAAACTCATATTCTGCACCTACCGCATCTCCGGCAGCATAAGCCAAGAGCGCAATTGATATTGCGGGGTCAGCGCTGGGCGAGATGATTCCTTCTTCGATGAAATGACCGAAGTTCATAAAGAAAAACTCTATTTATTCGTAGGACTTAAAGACCAAGACAACATTGTGTCCACCGAAACCGAAGGAATCATTAAGGGCTGCGATCGGTCCGCTAGGTAATTGCCGGGGAACATCTCGGACTACATCCACCGTAACGGCCTCATCTAATTCTTCAATATTTATTGTTGGGGGAGCTAAACGATCTCGTAAGGCTAGGACAACGAAAATCGATTCAATAGCTCCCGCACCTCCCAAGAGATGTCCGGTCATAGATTTAGTGGCCGAAACTGCGACGTGCGAAATATGGTCACCTAGTGCTTTCGTTAACGCATTGGCTTCAGCAACATCGCCTGCAGGCGTTGACGTTGCGTGGGCGTTTAAATGCACGATTTCAGAAAGATCGACGCCACTATCTTCCAAGGCCAGTTTAACCGCGCGCTGAACGCCAGAACCTTCTGGATCGGGAGCGGCAATGTGGTAACCATCCGAAGTTAAGCCTTGACCAACGATTTCGGCATATATTTTGGCGCCACGAGCCTTCGCATGTTCTAATTCTTCAAGAACTAATATCCCGCCGCCTTCACCCAGTACAAATCCGTCTCGATTCTTGTCATAGGGACGAGACGCTGCTGCTGGATCATCATTGCGAGTAGAAAGCGCGCGCATGGATGCAAAACCAGCCATGGGAAGGGCATGGATTGCCGCTTCGACACCGCCACTAACGACAACATCGGCACGATTGTTTCGAATCATTTCCATTGCATAGCCAACTGCTTCAGCGCCAGATGCACATGCACTCACTGGTGTATGAACTCCGGCACGAGCTTGTAATTCCAATCCGACATTTGCTGCTGGTCCATTTGGCATCAACATGGGGACCGTGTGCGGGCTGACTGAGCGGGCACCTTTTGTCATGAGGATGTCGTACTGATCCAGCAAGGTAATAACTCCACCAATGCCAGAAGCGATAACAACTCCCAAACGCTCTTTATTTACATCCGGCTCGCCTGCATCTTTCCACGCCTCGCGCGAAGCGATCACTGCAAATTGCTCGGAGCGATCGAGCCTTCTCATCTCGACTCGCTCCATTACTTCACTGGGATCAACTGCAACGCGAGCGGCAAAAGTGACTGATGCTTCTTTAGCCCAATCATCCTCTAGGGCGCGAACCCCACTTTTGCCAGCAAGAAGGGCTTTCCATGTCGAGGCGACATCACCACCGAGTGGGGTGGTGGCTCCGAGACCTGTGACTACAACTCTTCTGCTATTACTCATGTTGCACCAATTTCTACTTTTCTGAAGTACTTTTTCTGATGCCTAAATTACTTTGATGCTCCAACAATGAAGTTCACTGCATCGCCTACAGTGGCCATATTGGTAACTTCTTCATCAGGAATCTTTACGCCGAAACGCTCTTCAGCTGCAACGACAACTTCGACCATGCTCAATGAATCGACATCGAGATCATCGGTGAACTTCTTTTCCATGGCGATGTCATCTGCTGAAATTCCAGCGACTTCGACAACAATTTCCTTAATTCCTGCTAGAACTTCATCTTGAGTTAGTGCCATCTGCTTTTTCCTCTTCCTTCATTATCTTTATGTTGGTTTGTTATCTGCGAAGTTTATTCCTGTGGCAGGGGTGGAAGCTCCACGACTTGCGAGGCATATACCAATCCTGCGCCAAAGCCGATCAAAAGTGCCGGTTTGCCATGCAACTCTGGATTGCTAGCCAACAAAGCATCCATCGCCAGGGGAATAGATGCGGCCGAGGTATTCCCCGTCGTGCGAATATCTCGGGCGACGATGACGGACTCGGGCAGTTTCATAGTTCGGACTAGCGAATCAATGATTCGCTCATTGGCTTGATGGGGGATAAATGCAGAAAGGTCTTCGGGGGTTAAACCAGCCGCCTCAATAGCTTGTAAACCTACCGGCGCCATTTCATAAACGGCCCATCGAAAAACTACCTGACCTTGCTGGGCGATATCTGGCCAGCCGACACTTGCTCGAGTTTCTGGATTCTTGAAATCCAAGTAGGAAGGCATCAAGGTTATTGCGTCGCGGGAATCGGCAGCAGCTCCCCAAATAGTTGGCCCTATTCCAGCATCTTCCGAAGGTCCGACCACAACCGCACCCGCACCGTCAGCAAAAATGAATGAAGTTGCGCGATCGGTTGGGTTAGTAAAGTCGGAAAGTTTTTCACCGCCAATAACAAGCACGTAATCGACCGTACGATTGCGAACCAAATCATTTGCCAAAGCAATGGCATAGGAAAATCCGGCACAGGCTGCCGAAATATCGAATGCGGCGGCCTTTGGATTGCCCAATCTCACAATGAGTTCAGTTGCTGCGCTGGGTGCTTGGTAGGGATATGAAATCGTGGCGAAAATAACCGCGCCAACCTGATCCATTGTGATACCGGATCGTCGGAGTGCAATAGTCGCCGCAGCTTCGGCCATATCTATTAGTGACTCATCAGCATCGGCGATGTGTCGAGTTTCAATTCCAGTTCGTTGGCGGATCCATTCATCGGTGGAATCAATTTTGTCCACGATTTCAGAATTGGGGACTACCCGAGCTGGTCGGTATGCACCGACTGAGAGAATTCTGGAGTTCTGTACCGGCATGGAAAATTTCAGAGCCATTATTTTCCTTCGCTAGAGGCGGTGTGTTGAGAAATAAAATTGTGCGCTTTGGCGAGATCTTCTGGAGATTTCAAGGCAAAGGTTGCAATCGATGGTGCTGCTCTTTTTAATAAACCTACCAAAGTACCTGCGGGCGCAAGTTCAATGACCCCAGTGATGCCGATAGAGACCAGAGTCTCCATACACAAATCCCATCGAACCGGTCCAGCAATTTGGCCAACAATTCGGTTCACAATTTCTGCACCGTTCGTCAAAGCCATTCCATCTTTATTAGATAGGACAGGACTTCGGCTGTCTCGCTTATCCAGCCCAGAAGCAATAGTCGCCAAGTGCTCAACTGCCGGCTCCATAACGCAGGTATGGAATGCACCGGAGACCTGTAATGGTCTGACACGGGAGCCTTCTGGCGGATTGGCCATAAGCGCCTCAATGTTTGTCATTGTGCCCGCCGCAACGATTTGTCCGGCGCCATTTTCGTTTGCGGCCGTCAAATCAAGGGCATGCAACCCAGCTAATACGTTTTCTCTGGTTCCACCCAAGACGGCTGCCATACCGGTGTTCGTTCCTTGTGCGGAAACGGACATGTGATGACCACGAGCTCTGACAAGTGTCATTGCCTCATCGAAAGTAATTACATCAGCAATACCGATTGCAGTAATTTCTCCTACCGAATGTCCGGCAAATGCGCGGATCGATTGGTAATTGCCTTCGAAAAGGATTGCGGCTGAAAGTAAGCCAGCAGCGACTAGTAAGGGTTGAGCGTTTGATGTTTCTCGAATCTCGTCGGCATCGGCGAGTGTCCCTAGGTACCGAAGATCTAAATCTATGAGTGAAGACCAATGATCAATGAACTGCGATGCGTGAGAGTTCTCTAACCACGGAGCGAGAAAGCCTGGAGTTTGCGATCCTTGACCAGGCGCCACAATTGCGAGCACTACAAAAGTTTATTCATGAAAATCGGTTACTACCGAGTATTAACTTCGGTTTACTAACCAAAGTTGGACGCTGTGAGGCAGCAAGACTGTGGAATCTGCGGGTTTGGCAATTTTCGGTTCGAATGTGGCGACAATTTGCGAAGAATCGAAGATGGACCTATACAACGCTCCCCATTTTTCGATGGGAAGAGTGAAAGTGTTCTTTTCGACGGACGCGTTGAGCAATATAAGCAAGGCGTGGTTTGTAGAGGCTTCTACATACATGCTCAAGTAACTTCGGTCACCTTGATGCCAATTCTCATCGGTCATCTCTTCGCCGTTTCTTCTAAACCAAGCCAAATCTTTTCGGCTAGTTCCTAAATCCATCTGTCCGGTAAAGAACTCACGAACCACATCCACCAAATAGTTTTTCCTAAACGAGATCAAATTTCGAGTCGCATCGAGGAGATCACTTTGAGTTTCATTGGGAGACCAGTTCAAGGCCCAGCCGCCGTTAAACGCAGCTGGACTAAGTACATCGCCATTAATGGGCATCGAGTAGGCATTATTGGAACCATTTTGAGAACGGCCAACTTCATCTCCCATGGTGATCATGGGAACGCCAGAAGAAAGAAGGAGCGAGGCCATTAAAGATTTTTGAAGGCGAGTACGGAGGAGCGAAATTTCAGAATCATTGGTGGGTCCTTCAATCCCCAAGTTCCACGAACGATTAGAACCAGTTCCGTCTCGATTCATTTCTTGATTCGGTTCGTTATGTTTGTTTTGATAACTGACGAGGTCTTGCAGGGTGAAACCATCGTGAGCGGTAATAAAGTTAATCGAGGAAGTCGGTCCTCTAAAATAGAAAATGTCATGCGAACCACTGAGCCGTGAAGCTAAATCTCCGACGCCTTCGCTAAAACCCCTTGCCGGATTTGCCAACCAAAATTGACGTAACGAATCTCGGTAATGGTCATTCCATTCGCGCCACGGATGAGGAAAATCACCAAGAGCGTAGCCAGCAATATCCCACGGCTCAGCTATAAGTTTTCGTTCTCGAAGAATTGGATCGCTGGCAATGGCAGAGAAGAGAGGACCGGTTGTGTCGATGCCATATTCATTACGCGATAACGCCGAAGCCAAATCAAAACGAAAGCCATCAATACCAATCGTTTCGCTCCACCAGTGCAAGGAGTCAATAATCATTCGAACAACAAATGGCCGACGAGCATCGACAGTATTTCCGCAGCCAGTGACATCGTCGTAGATGTCACCTTTAATTCTTCGATAAAATGTCTTGCTATCTATTCCTCGAAAAGAGAGCGTGGGGCCGCCTGGTCCACCTTCAGCGGTATGGTTGTAGACAACATCGAGAAAGACTTCGATTCCTGCATGGTGCAACGCAGCTACGGCTTCCTTTAATTCCGAAATCGGATCCTCGGTTGCTGCATATGCGCGGTGAGGTGCGGAAAATGCCAAGGCGTTGTAACCCCAATGGTTTTTTCTTCCGCGCATTTCAATATCTGGCTCGGTCACAAAATGGTGAATAGGTAGTAGCTCCAGCGCGGTTATTCCAAGATTTTTAAGATAGGCGATGGTGCTGGGGTGCCCCAACCCTTTATACGTGCCCCGTTCATTTTCTGGAATCTCGGGATTAAATGCGGTGAGTCCCACCACATGTGCTTCGTAAATGATCGTCTTTGCCCAAGGCGTGTTGAGTCGTTGAATATGCGTTGAATAATGAGGAGTCACCACTGAGAGCGGAACAAAGGCGGCGTTGTCACGTTCATCTCGTTGGCTCAGATCTCCACCGCCCATCGGGGAGGTGGCCTTATGTCCATAAATCTCGGGCGCATACTGAAGTTCCCCAGAGAGCAGGTGGGCATAAGGGTCGATCAGCAATTTATTTGCGTTAAATCGCCAACCTTCTGACGGTCGCCACGGACCGTATACGCGAAACCCATACCGCTGACCGGCCCGCACCCCAGCTAAATAACCATGAAAAATCGGCCCATCGCGATGGCTCAGGGCAAACTTCGTCTCCAGGACTTTCCCGTTGATTTCATTAAAAAGGCAGACTTCAACGGCATCTGCAGCCGCAGCCCAGATGGCAAAGTTGGCTCCGCCTTCGGTCAGGGTTGCTCCCAAATATCGGGGATCCGCTGGTTTCACCGGCTCACCTTAACCTGTGATTGTTACAACCCTGAATAACGGCTTTCGGTGTCCACATTTTTAAGGAGAGTGAACGCCTCTTTAGCCATGAGAAAAATCGCGGCGGGTAGCAAGTCCACGCTTCTCTTGAGGAACCAGGGCGTTCCATTTCTCAGCAACCAGAGAAGCTTCTTGCTAGTGCTTATGTGAGGGAAACTGGGAAGAGAAGGCTCTCGCGTGGAAAATCCCAATATGGCAACTAGTCGACAGACTTCGCGAGCTAAGATCGCGTGCCCTTTTGGCCCTGGGTGCATTCTGTCGATATGCCAGTTTCCCAAATTATGAACCTCTGGGATGGATCGAGTTTCAATGAGGGTAGCGCCAAAATCGGTGGCAATTTTTCGATAGACGCCATTTACGGCTTCAACTCTGCGAGAGAGAACTCTTCGTAGCAAGGGTGGCAACTTAAGTAGTCGAGTGGGGTCGTGCAATTCCAAGATGAGAATCGTTGAGCCGATATCAATTAGTTTTTGGCACGTTTGCGCAAGATTTTGGTACAGGGTTTGTGGGTGAAAATTATTGCGTAGCAAATCATTTCCGCCAACAACGACGGCACAAATATCAGGATGGTGAGAAATTGCCTTGGGAAGTTGTTCCTCAAGGACATCTGAGGATTTAGATCCCGGTTTGGAAAAATTAATGTACTTGCATGGTTCTTCAAAGCTGTTGGCAACTTGCCAAGCCCAACCTCTTAAAGTTCCATCGCTTTCTTGTGCTCCGGTACCAAACGCTGCACTATCGCCAATGACAACGAAATTGATGAATTTCTCTCTAGTTGAGTTCACGCTGCGCTCGCCGGTGTCTCTTTGGGATCGAGCGTTCCCTCTGCATTGGTTATGTTGTGTAGCGCTAACATATTCTGAACTGACTTTTCCCAGGACATAGATTCGGCAATCTGACGAGCTCGATGACCAAACTTCCAGTTTCCAAGGATCAATCGGCTAGCCGCAGCAAAAGAGGCGCCATAGTCGGAAGCGATAGCTCCTGCTGGTTGGATTCCGTCTAAATCCAGAAACTCATGCACGGCGCTGGATTTTGAAGCGATTACAGGTGTTCCGCTGGCAAGGGATTCAAGGGCAGCTAAACAGAATGTTTCCAAAGGCCCGGGTGCGAGAAAGAGATCCACCGAACTCATGATTGTTGCCACGCGATTTCGATCGGCTACATAGCCCAGAAAATCAACAGGTTGTCCTTTCGCCGCCTTGCGCATTTTGTGCCACAGCGGACCTATACCAATAATAATTAACCGAGCATCGATCCCCGATCTTCGAAGTTCGATGAGTGCATCAATCGAAACCAATGGATTCTTTTCAGGAGAGAGGCGCCCGCAGTGCAAGAGAAGAAATTCCGATCCTTTCGCAATCTCCAACCTAACTTCTGGGGAATAGCGTCCAGGCGAGAAGTTCTCTAGGTCCACGCCAAGCGATACTTTCCTTAAATTGCTGGTTTTAATCGCACGAAATTCTCGGGAGGCAAATTCGGTAGTTGCGATAATTGAATCAAAAGAGGAAGCAAAATACCGATTGTGCCACCTAGTGAAAACTTTTCGCGGCAAGAAAGGTGGAATGAATCTCTTGATCAATCCATCTAAAGATTCATGTGAAAAGGCCACGCTTGGGATGCTATTTCGGCGTGCCCATCTACCAAGAGAGATCAACGTAAAACGATCCGAAACTTCAAGCCTATTAGGCGCATGTCTTGCTATCTCACGTTTTACCAAATGTGGGCGCTTGAAAACTCTATAGCCCCCACTGCCAGGGAGTATGTAACTGGGCATTGTTACCTTTAAGCCGAAAGGCGTCATTTCACTTCGGTGCTGAGTCCCCGGGACGATGTAAATAAATTCGTGGCCGTGTTGTAAATATCCTTTGCCGAGTTCGTGGAGCATGGTCTTAATACCACCCGAATTTGGACCGTAAAAGTTTGCTACATGGACAATTCTCATGCTGATCGTGCCCCCATTTTCTTTGAAGGTGTGTTCTCTATGAGATCTGAGTAGTGATCCATCAGTTCATTCATAATTGTTGGCCAGGTACGTTTTGAAACCGAATCACGGGCAGCCTCACTCATTGAAGTGCGATCTCTGCGCAAGACAAATCTATTCAGTGAGTCTAAAAGAGATTCCGGATTGCCTGTATCAATGATGAAACCTGTTTCGCCGTTAATTACAAGTTCTGCCGGTCCCCCCGTTTTAGGAACGATGCAGGGAACACCTGACGCAAGTGCTTCTTGAACGCTTTGGCAAAAAGTTTCATGTGGACCAGGGTGGACAAATATGTCCAAGCTCGCATAAATCTTCGCTAGCTCAATTCCGAATTGGTATCCGGTAAAAATTGCGTTGGGTAATTCTTTTTCTATGCGTGACCGAGCCGGTCCTTCTCCGGTAATTATCAATTGGAAATCGGGATTTTGGTCGATCACTTTTAGATCCACTAATCGTTTTTCATTGGCAATCCGACCGACGTATCCGACAAGGATCTTTGCGGTTCCGCTAGAACGAGAGAACCACTTCCGCCGCAACTCAAGATCTCTGGAAAGAGGCGTGAAGAGAGATGTATTGACGCCCCGTCGCCACAGGTGAGTATTTGTCACACCGGCTTCGTGAAGTTCAGACATCGCCGAAAATGAAGGAACAAGGGTTCGATTTGAGTTTCGGTGAATCTTTCCGACTAGCTTTTGTAATCCACTTCCCGCGACAGAGAGCCCGTAATGTTTTGCAAACCCGGCCAGATCTGTCTGGTAAACCGAGAGACAGGGAATCGCCATTTTCTTAGCGATTCGCGTCGCAGCGCCTCCCAAAATGAAAGGACTTGCGAGGTGTACTAAATCTGGATTGAAGCGCGTAATTGCAGTTTCGAGTCGGCGGGATGGAATGCCCAGTGGAAGACCCACTTTTGAAATCGATTGCAGCGGAAGAGCCGGCACTCGAGCGATGGAGTGCCCCTGATATTGCGTTGGACCATGAGAGTTTTCTGGAGCAATGACCGTAGCCGTATGGCCTTGGTCGCCGAGATGTTCTAAAATCCGAAGGACGGAGTTGGTAACTCCATTGATGGTAGGAAGAAACGATTCTGTGACGATCGCAATTCTCATGGGGAGAGAATCTCGAACCAAAATCTTCCTCCAACGGCTCCCAGGTTAAATGTTGCCAAAAGGTAGGTGAAGATTTTGGTGACGACTTGGCGGTGGAAAGTGGTATTTTTGGTTACCCGTCAGTAACATCCCCACCATGGAGAGATTATGAAGATTGCCGTATGCGTAAAGCAGGTCCCGGATTCTTGGGCTGAGAAAAAAATGGCTGGGGGATTGCTCGATCGTGCCAATGTGGATGCCGTACTCAATGATTTAGATGAGTACGCAGTTGAGGAAGCTCTTCGTTTAGTGGAAGCTCATTCCCCAACTGGAGCGTCCGGTGAAGGAAGTGGACACAGCATCACGATCATCTCTATGGGTCCAGATCGTGCCACTGAAGCAATTCGTAAAGCGCTTTCGATGGGCGCTGACGATGCCATCTTGGTTACAGACCCCGCTCTTTCTGGAAGCGACGCCTTGGCAACATCTCTGGTGCTAGCTACCGTCATTGGTGCCAATGATTTCGATCTAATCCTGTGTGGTACCGAATCCACCGATGCCCGCATGAGCGTTATTCCCGCGATGTTGGCTCAACGTCTGGGTTTTGCCCAACTCACCTTTGCCGGTTCCATTTCTGTCGTACCAGAAACTTCGCAAATTACGATCGCTCGTATGACCGATGTTGGCGTTGAAAATATGAAAGCGAAATTACCGGCCGTTGTTAGCGTGATTGAAAAAATTAATGAACCGCGTTATCCATCCTTCAAAGGAATCATGGCTTCAAAGAAGAAGACGATCGAAGTGAAGTCTCTGAGTGATTTAGGGATAGATCCCGACACTGTTGGTATGAGCGCGGCTTGGAGTGAAGTAAAAGATGCACAGGCGCGTCCACCGCGGGCAGCAGGCGTAAAAGTTGTCGACGACGGCAATGGCGGAAATGCATTGGTAGATTTCCTAGTGGAAAAGAGAGTGATATGAGTCAAGTATTTATATTGGTTGACCATGTTGGCGGGCATATCACTAAGGCAACAAGTGAATTAGCATTATTTGGCAATCGAATTGGCGAAGTTACCGCCCTGATTTTTTCCAACGAAAGTTCACCGCTTCTTGAAGAGTTAAAGACGATGTACGTGGATCGGGCGGTAGTCATTGAAGGAATTAATTTTGATTCTTATTCCGCAGCTCCTGTGGCTCGCATAGTTGCCAATCTCATTTCTGAAAAATCACCATCTGCCTTCCTGGTTTCCTCGACAGTGAAGGGTAAAGAAGTTGCTGCTCGAGCAGCGGTATTAACAAATTCTGGCCTCATTACAGATGCTATTGATCTCACTTCAGAACTCGTCGCGACGCAATCTATCTTTGGTGGTTCAACGACGGTACATTCTCAAGTCACACATGGTTGTGCCATCGTCACTCTTCGATCCAATTCAATTGAAGTAGAAGCAACAACGTCTAATCCAGTTGTGGAGACAGTTGTAGTCAGTGTCGATTCTTTTGATCCTTCGGCGCTTTTAGATCAAGTAATCTCATTGGAGGCAACCGTTTCTGGAGGTCGACCTGAACTCACTGAAGCGGCCATCGTCGTTTCTGGCGGACGAGGCACAAATGGAGATTTCACTCCCGTTGAAGCCTTGGCTGATTCATTGGGCGCTGCGGTAGGAGCATCTCGAGCCGCTACCGATGCAGGTTGGTATCCACACTCCCATCAAGTTGGTCAGACCGGTAAAACGGTGAGCCCCCAGTTATACCTAGCTTGCGGTATTTCAGGTGCCATTCAGCATCGTGCTGGAATGCAGACCAGCAAAATGATCATCGCTGTAAATAAGGATGCCGAAGCGCCCATCTTTGATTTAGTCGATTTTGGTGTCGTCGGTGACCTCTTTGCAGTACTTCCTCAAGCGACCGCGGGGATTCTTTCTAAAAAGTCTTAATAGCGTTAACCCTTTAGACTTAGGAAATGTCCATTTATTTCGATCATGCTGCCACGACTCCCATGTCGGAAGCGGGCTTACAGGCAATGGTCGAGCAAGTGGGAAAGCTAGGGAATGCTTCCAGCCTTCATTCACCTGGAAGGTCAGTTCGTAAAGATGTTGAAGAAGCCCGCGAATTATTGAGCCGCCTGGTGGGAGCAGCACCTTCGGAGATCATTTTTACTGGTTCCGGTACCGAGGCTAACAACTTGGTGATTAAAGGAACCTTCTGGACCAGAAAACAGGAAGATTCCAGGAGAAATGTCGTTGTCATTTCTGCATTTGAGCATCACGCAATTTTGGATCCTGTCGAATGGATGCAAGAGCACCAAGGTGCGGAAATTATTTATATCCCTATAACGGCGGCCGGATATGTAGATCTGGAAGCCCTGCGTGAAATTATTGCAACTAGGCGAGATGAGATCGCCCTTATTGCGGTGATGCATTCAAATAATGAAGTGGGAACAATTCAACCAATTGCTGAAGTCGTCAATATTGCCGGAGATATTCCGGTTCACTCGGACGCAGTACAGAGCTTTACTAAAGTGGATTTTTCCTTCGCACAACTAGGTTTAACTTCGGCCACAATAAGTGCCCACAAAATTGGTGGTCCACTGGGAGTTGCGGCGCTCATTCTTCGGCGCGGAATTGATATCACTCCGATATTGCATGGTGGGGGACAAGAGCGCGATATTAGAAGCGGGACATTGAATGCCCCTGGAATTGTGGCATTTGCGGCAGCTGCACAAGATGCGATATCCCACCGATCTGAAACTCAGATACGGGTTCGAGAATTAAAGAATCTCTTGGTGAAATTAGTTCAAGAAGTGTTGCCAGACGTTACTGTGAATGGAAGTGTCGGACCTTCTCTGCCTGGGATCGTTAATTTAACTTTTCCTGGAACCGAAAGCGATGGTCTCCTTCTACTCCTAGATGCCGAAGGGATTTTCTGCTCGACCGGCTCCGCCTGTAGCGCAGGGGTTCCAAGGCCTAGCCATGTTCTCTTGGCAATGGGCCTATCGGAAAGAACAGCTCGATCTTCGCTGCGTTTCTCGTTGGGCGCATCCAGCACCGAAGCAGAAGTTCAATTCTTGGCAAGTGCCATACCTGCCGTGGTAACTCGCGCACGAGCCGCTTTAGTTCGTGGATAATGGGTCAACTATGAAACTTATTGCGGCAATGAGTGGCGGGGTGGATTCGGCAGTGGCCGCAGCCCGAGCCGTTGAGTTGGGCCATGAAGTCGTTGGAGTCCATCTTGCCCTTTCTAGCAATCCTCAAAAATATCGCTCAGGCGCTAGAGGATGTTGCACTATCGAAGATTCCCATGACGCACGGCGGGCAGCAGATGTCATCGGTATTCCATTTTATATCTGGGATATGGCCGAAGAATTTCACGAAGGCGTAGTAGAAAATTTCATCTCCGAATATGCCAGCGGCCGAACCCCAAATCCGTGTTTGCGGTGCAATGAGAAAATTAAATTTGCGGCGGTATTAGATCGTGCTCGCGCATTGGGATTCGATGGTGTGGCTACGGGGCACTATGCGCAGATGGTTGAAACGCCACTAGGTCGCATGATGTATCGCGCAGCTGATCCCAAAAAAGATCAGTCGTATGTGTTAGCGGTCTTGAACACCGAACAATTAGCTGGCGCCTACTTTCCGCTGGGTGACACAGTAAAAGAAGACACTCGCAAGGAAGCCAAAGCGCGCGGTCTCTATGTGGCCAACAAACCTGATAGCCATGACATCTGCTTTGTGCCGTCGGGGGACAACGCCGGTTGGTTGCGTGACCGACTTGGAAGTGAAGTTGGGCCGATAGTGGATGAAGCCGGCACCCAATTGGGAGAGCACAAAGGTGCTTACACCTACACCATCGGGCAGCGAAGAGGCTTGGGTCTAACGGTTCCCGGAGCGCAGGGACAGCCTCGATACGTTCTTAAAATTGAACCGAAAACAAACACCGTTGTCGTTGGTGATCATGAAGCATTGGCCGTTAATCACATCGTTGGAGATTCGCCAATATGGTGTGGTCCGGTTCCCGCAGTGGAAACTCGTTATGAGGGTTTTGCTCAAGTACGTGCCCATGGAGAACCATTGCCGTGCACCTATTCTCACCAAGGATCCGAAATAACAGTTGATTT
>JBAXSZ010000020.1:0-26546 GCA_037130455.1 Actinomycetes bacterium
GCGCGCGACTGAAAATCGTGAGGTCGACGGTTCGATCCCGTCCCCAGCCACTTAGTTTCATCCCATACTTTTTTTCCATCATCCTTCATGATTAGGCTCGGCGCATGAGCCCAACTGAAGAGAACTTCTCCGAAAGTGAGAATGTTGAACTGAGCCCCGAATCGGCTTTGCTCGAAGATGACCAATCCGCAGAAGTCGCACCGACAAAATCTCATCGAAACAAAATCATCGCGGTTCTTGTTGGATTGGTACTGGTCGTCGTACTCGCAGGCGCATGGGCCTTCACACAATTATCAGGTGGCGGAAAGCAACCAGAGGAATTCCTCCCTTATGACACCGTCGCCTTTGCTAAAGTGGATTTGAACCCAAGTGCGGCACAGAAAATTAATTTCATTCGTTTCATTTCACAGTTCCATCATTCATTTAAGAATTTTAATTCTGGCGATCCTGTTGGTTCCATCGTTAAATCTTTAAACGTCAAAGGAACTTCTGATTGGGATCAGATCAAGCCATGGATTGGAAATAGATTTGCCGTTGCTGGAGTTGATGGCCCAAATGGAGTAGCACCTGTTGGAATTTTGGCAGTTTCAAATCAATCGGAGATGGCTTACTACTTTGCTAAACATGCCACCGGCATTAAATATATTTATAAGTCTGGATATGTGTTGATTGCAGACAATCAAGGAGTTCTCGACATTATGGCTGCAGCTCCAAAGCACTTGTCTGAAAACCAGACTTTTACCGCTGATGTAAAGGCGCTTGGAATTTCTCCGGTTGTGCTCGCGTGGGCCGATGTGAAGCAATTGGCTAAATCAGGAACAGCCGCTCTGGATTCTCTGACACAAGATGCAGGTATCGACTCACTCACTGGGACAATTGATAAGTTGCAAGGTCGGCTGGTCTTCGGAGTTCATTTCACCCCTAAATCGGTTTCGGCGGTATTCCTCACTCGGGATAGTGGACTCACTGCTAATTCATTCACCACTAAGCGAACAGACATCAGCAATCTGCCGATAAATACTTTGGCTGGGGTAAGTATTGCCGGACTTGGAGAGTCCATTGCCAAAGCTTTATCGGACAATGGCCAAGCTTCCACTGTTTCCGATTTAGGCCTTTCTCTTGCCGAACTTAAACAATTGCTTAGCGGTCCTTTGAGTATCGTGGTTTTGCCTGGTGCTACCGCAAAGGAAACCCCGTTGCTGGCTGTGAAGTTATCTCCTACTCAACCGGCGGCGGCAATCAAAATAGTTCGAAATGTGGTTGATGGAAACTTCCTTCTATCGGGATTGGCCTCACAGATTAAGTTGGTCGGGAACGATATCTATATTGGGACTGACGCAAAGGCACTTGCGGCTGTCATCAAGTCAGTCAATGACAGTAAGCAACATCTAAGTGATTCTGGTTCGTTCAGATCAGTGATACCTGCGCCTGGATTCTTTCAAGGATTCCTTAACATCAAAGATATCCTTACCTACGTCAATTCCACTGGCAGCTTCAATGACTTGGGAGATCTGATGAATTTCTCCTTTTTAGGACTCAGTAGTAGCGCTGACTCTTCTACGCCAGGGGGAACGAAAACTTTGCTTAGTCTTTCGTTGAAGTAGGTAAATTACGCGGATTGAAATTGCGTTGTTACTCGCCTAAAGTGTCGAGAATGAGAACCAACAGCGATCTGGATGCAAGTGGCAAGACAATTTACGGTGAAGAATTTCTGCTTGCCCAAGCACTTTCTCTGATCAACTTTGCTAAAGGTTCGGTTGCAATCAATGGTGGTTTTGGATACTTGGACTCCGACGGGTCCGTGAATTCAGATATGCCGCGCGAGGCATATGTCCAATGTCGCATGACCCAGATTTTTGGACTTGCGCACCTGCTGGGTTTATCTGATTCCAAAGATTTAGTTGATTACGGGGTTGAATCCTTACTCCAGCTTTTCCAGGATGCTTCCTACGGTGGATTCTTCAACGCCATTGCTAATGATGACCTGGCAATTGCCGGCGACAAACTGGCTTACGATCACATGTTTGTTCTTTTGGCGGCGTCCACTGCGAAAGCGGTTGGGAGTTCGCAGGCTGACCAACTCTTCGCCATCATTGATGGAATTATTGATCAATACTTTTGGGATGAAGAATATTCATTAATGAAGAATGGTTGGAGCCAAGACTTTTCTCATCTCTATGGCTACCGGGGAATAAATGCCAACATGCATGCCGTGGAAGCCCTCAGCGCCGCATACGATGTAACCGGCAATGAAAAATTTCGAGATCGCGCTTATCGAATCTGCAGGAGAGCAGTAGATGAGTTCGCCCGAAAGAATGATTGGTTCCTTCCAGAGCATTTCAACCAAGAGTGGGTTCCCGATCTTGAATTCAACGTGGACAACCCTGCGGACAAATTCTGTCCATATGGTGTGACCATTGGACATTTGTTGGAATGGTCCAGGCTGACACTTCAGATTGAAATTCACATGGCCGGCTCCAGTGAAGATCTTTCCTGGATGAAGCCGGCGGCGATTGACCTCTACGCGACCGCTCGTAAATCCGGGTGGGCAATTGATGGAACTGATGGTTTTGTGTACACCATCGGCTGGGATGGAAAACCCATTGTTAGGTCACGAATGCATTGGGTTGTTGCCGAAGCGGCAATGACAGCTTTCACGCTGTGGAAAATAACTGGCGATGATTCATACCTGTTAGATCACAACCAATACTGGCAATTTATCAGCGACCACCACATCGATAAAGTTGCTGGTTCTTGGCACCACGAAATTTCGCCGGACTACCAAGTGAGCGAAGGCACTTGGTCTGGAAAGCCAGATGTCTACCACGCCTTCAATGCATGTCTGCTTCCGCTCTACTCCTTGGATGCAACATTCATTGGCACAGCGCTAAAGGTCAATGGCGCAAGAGATTAATAGGCGGCGGCAAAACCCAATTCCAAGTCAGACTTGATGTCATCCAAGTCTTCCAGACCGATGCTCAACCGAACCATCCCCGGAGTTATGCCTGCCTTCAACTGTTCCTCTGGATTCAATTGTGAGTGAGTTGTAGAGGCTGGATGAATAACCAGGGATCGAACGTCACCGATATTGGCGACATGGCTAAACAACTTCAAAGCTTCCACGAATTTCTTTCCCGCTTCTGCTCCTCCGGATACCTCAAACGACATTACCGCCCCTGCGCCCTTTGGCGCATACTTCATGGCTTGGGCATGCCAATGAGAGCTAGGTAGTCCGGCATAACTTACGTGGTCCACTCCTGGATGTTTTTCTAACCATTCAGCCACAGCCTGCGCATTCTCAATGTGTTTTTGCATCCGAAGACTGAGGGTTTCTAACCCTTGGGCAAGAAGCCAAGCGTTAAAAGGCGAAACCGATGCCCCAATATCTCGAAGTAATTGCAAACGCGCTTTAAAGATGTAAGCCAGGTTGGCACCAAATGCACTCCCGACACCTAAGGTCTTTGCGTAAACCAAGCCGTTGTAACTGGGGTCTGGTTCATTAAAACCTCTAAATTTTTCCGGGTCTTTCGCAAAATCAAAATTACCGGAATCAATGATTGCGCCAACCATTGCATTTCCATGACCAGAAAGAAATTTAGTAGCCGAATGCGTAACGATGTCAGCACCATACTCAATGGGTTTTGTTAGATAAGGAGTTGCAATAGTGTTATCAACTATCCAAGGCACTCCTGATTCATGAGCAATCTTTCCAATACCTTCTATATCTAAGACCGCACCTAAGGGATTTGAAATGCCTTCTCCAAAAAAAGCCTTAGTGTTTGGTCTAACCGCGGCTCGCCATGCATCAAGGTCGCTAGCATCTTCAACGAATGTGAATTGGAGTCCAAATTTCGGAAGGGTGTAATTAAAAAGGTTGTACGTCCCACCATAAACATTTCGACTCACAACTACATGGTCACCTGCCTCAGCAACATTCATCACTGCATAAGCCGTTGCCGCCATTCCAGATGCAACCAATAGCGCAGCCACACCGCCTTCAAGAGTTGCAAGTCGTTGTTCAACCGCATCTTGGGTCGGATTATTTATGCGAGTGTAAACATTCCCCGCTTCGGCAATTCCAAAGAGGTTAGCCGCATGCTGCGTATCACGAAACTGATAAGCAGTCGTTTGATAGATAGGTAACGATCGCGAACCAGTCGTGGGATCAGGAAATTGTCCGGCATGAATTTGCTGAGTATCGAATGACCAATCTTCTCTTTCAACCATACCCAATACTGTTGTCTTCTTTTACCTAAGATTCAATAGAAAAAGTGAAGGGGATTAATAATCAGGCAGAACCTGATTTTCTCCGAAACATCTTGGGAGCATTAGCCCCAGCTTCGCTACCGATTTTGGAACTGGTGGAAGGTCCACCAGCTTTCGCGGTATTACTACCTTTTTGCTTTTTTGCGAGCGCTTCTAACATTCTCGCCTTGGCATCTTGATTTGCCGAATCCTTGTGACCTTCAGTCATGCTTATTTTCCTTTTATTTGAACCGCCGCTAATAGAGCCTTTACTTCAGATTCTTTGTAGCGACGGTGGCCCCCCAAAGTTCTGATGGAGGTCAGTTTGCCAGCCTTTGCCCATCTGGTCACAGTTTTGGGATCAACTCTAAACAATTTGGCCACTTCCGAGGGGGTTAAGAGCACTTCCTGATCTTGAATCGTCACTGGATTCTCCTGTCAGATAGGGACCGCGTCAGCGATCCTTAGGATCAATGCACTCGGCGCCGCACAGCACTTAGTACGAATGGCAATTGCTATTGGGACATAATAAGTAACATTCCTCGCATTTTAAACAATTGGCTCGCTTTTATTTTGCGATTGACTGGTCAGGTAAATAAAATAGAAGTCTAGTACGTAGAGGAAATCACATCGCTGATTCCATGGCCGCCACTCGACGCCATCTGGAAATCAATCGTTCATAACCTTGTCCAGCCATCAATCCATCACCGCTGGTTAATCCGGCCAACGAATTGTGAAGATCTTCTACTGAGGTGTCATCGTCAATTCCAGCTTCGCCATTGTCAATCATGGTTTTCTCTAGATAGTTGGCCAACCCGCCGTAATCTAATTCAACAATTGACTCCGGATGAAAAAGATTTAACCATGCCAAGAGATCTGCGATTTCCTGCTCGATCGGACCATTTCCAAATGAACCCACAACCGCCTGATGGGTATACATGCAACGTTGCTTAGCTTGCAAAATACTGGTGCGCAAATAAGTAAAAGCACCATCATCGCTATGACCACGGATACGATCAGAGACTTGAAAGAGTGAGAACCATCGCGGTGGGATCATCCAAGTCTCAGTGATGATGTGGGCAATCTTGTCCTCCACCATTTCCGAATTAATGGTGATTGCTTCTTCCATATTTTCCGGCATCATGAAACGTACGACTGGCAATGGCATTGAGCCCTTAAAATTCTCTAGCGCTGCCCAACACCTGGCCGCAGTAGACCACGGCGAAACATAACGTTGACCGTCTAGTTCCAGGATATGCGCACCATCAGGTCGAAGCGCTGGCGGCTCAGTCACAATTATTCTGCGGAGTGCACGTTCTTGCTCTTCGTTATCCGTTGCCCTAGTAACGGGCAGACTCTCCCACCGCAATTGCTCCGAGGGAGCAAATGCGGATAAAGGTTCGTAAACTCGAAGTGATGCTACATACGGAGTAGGACGCATCTAGTTATGCACGACGAATGTAATTGCCCTCTGCGAACGGGTCATCGTCGTTCTCTTCTTCATCACTTTTAATCTCGCCATGGAGTTCCTTTGACAGACGCTCCAGATCCATGTCTTGAGATGAGTACTTCAAATCGCGAGCTACTTTGGTTGCTTTTGCTTTTTGCCGGCCGCGCCCCATACGCGTGACCCCCTTACCAATACTTGGTGTGTTAATTCTTCAGAGGCGTAGGCTATCGCTCTTGGTACGCGCCTTCCAACGCAGACCCTCCGTTACCCACAGAAACCACGCCACACGCCCAAGATTTCATCCCTCTGGCGGCCAATGAACGGATAGTCAGGTCGGCAGCCTCTGGCGCCACGATCGCGACCATTCCAACCCCACAGTTCCAGGTTCGCTCCATATCTGCCTGGGGAACGTTTCCCATTTCGGCCAAAAACTCCATTTCGAAGGGCAAAGACCAGGTAGAACGATCATAAATTGCGCTCAAATGGGGTGGAATCACCCGTGCGGTGTTGGCGGCAAGACCTCCGCCAGTGATGTGGGAAAAGGCGTGTAACTGCTCCTTGAGCCCTTTGATCAGCGCCAGAGCGTCCAGGGCATAAATCTCGGTTGGGGTCAGGAGGACCTCACCTAAGGTCATACCTAGGTCATCTAGATGGCGGTCGAGCTTGAGGACCTGACTTTTGAGAATATGTCGGATCAGGGAGTATCCATTGGCATGAAAACCGCTGGCCGGCATCGCGATCAAAATATCGCCAGCTTGGACGCGGTCGGCGCCCAGGAGGTTGGCGGCCTCAACCGCTCCGGTTGCTGCCCCAGCGATATCAAATTCATCTTCGCCAAGCAGGCCCGGATGCTCGGCAGTTTCGCCCCCGACAAGCGCCGTTCCTGCCTTCACACAACCTTTAGCGATTCCAGAAACTATTTCCGCAATTCGATCCGGAAAAACTTTACCAACGGCGATGTAGTCAGTCATGAACAAGGGCTCGGCACCACATACAACAAGGTCATCGACAACCATGGCAACCAAATCTTCGCCAATGGTGTCGTACTTGCCCATGGCTCGGGCTATTTCCGTTTTAGTTCCGACTCCATCAGTTGAAGTTGCTAGCAATGGCTTCTTAAATTTCTTTAAGGCCGATACATCAAACAACCCAGCGAATCCGCCAATGTCACCGACAACTTCGGAGCGACGAGCCTTTGCCAGATGAATCTTCATTAGCTCAACCGCGGTATCTCCGGCTTCAATATCTACTCCAGATTGCGAATATGTACTCATTCGTGACGGTTCACAATCTCTAATAAATTTTTACCTGCGGAAAGATCGGCGGGAATTTCAATCGGGTACTCGCCAGTGAAACAAGCCGAACAGAGATTCTCGGCAGCAATTGTCGTTGCCTCAATCAAGCCTTCCAGCGAGACGTAACCCAAAGAATCTGCACCAATAGATCTACGAATTTCTTCCACTTCAAGTCCGGCAGCAACCAATTCTGCGCGTGAAGCAAAATCAATTCCGTAGTAGCACGGCCATTTCACTGGCGGCGAAGAAATGCGAACATGGATTTCTAATGCGCCGGCCTCGCGCAACATTCGAATCAAAGCGCGCTGGGTGTTTCCACGAACAATGGAATCATCAACAACGATAATTCTTTTGCCTTCAATGATTTCGCGAAGCGGGTTGAGTTTTAAGCGAATACCTAATTGGCGAATTGTCTGGCTGGGTTGAATAAACGTTCTGCCCACGTAGGAGTTCTTTACTAGCCCGGCGCCATATGGAATTCCAGAAGCTTTTGCATAACCAACCGCTGCTGGCGTTCCCGATTCAGGAACTGGAATAACCAGATCGGCATCCACTGGATGTTCTTTTGCTAATCGTTCACCAACGGCAACTCGGGTGGCATGAACATTTCTGCCTGAAATAGAAGTGTCTGGACGTGCTAAATAGACATATTCAAAAATACAACCTTTGGGTTCAGCTGGCGCCCAACGCTGGGAACGAAGACCGTTTTGATCGATGGCTACGAATTCGCCAGGTTCCATTTCACGGACGAATGCGGCACCGACAATATCCAAAGCGGCGGATTCTGAAGCAACAACCCAACCGTGATCCAATTTTCCAATAACTAGTGGCCGCACCCCATGGCGATCGCGAGCGGCGTACAAAGTGTGCTCATCCATAAAGACCATAGAAAACGCACCTTTGAGCATCGGCAGGACTGCAAGAGCAGAACTTTCAAAGTTCTTTCCCTCTTGAGCGGCAATCAATGCAGTGATGATTTCAGTATCCGTTGTTGAATGAAATCCAGAATCAGCTGCATCCTTAACATTCTTGGCTAGGTACTCGGCCAGATCTCCGGTATTGGTCAGGTTGCCGTTGTGAGCAAGTGCCAAAGTTCCGTGGTTGGTTGCGCGAAGTGTTGGTTGAGCATTAGCCCACGTTGAGGAACCGGTGGTGCTGTATCGGCAATGACCGATAGCAAGTGATCCAGTAAGAGTGGCTAAATCATTTTCGGTAAATACCTGAGAAACCAAACCCATATCTTTATAGACAAAGATTCGCTCGCCATCACTTGTGGCAATTCCAGCAGATTCTTGCCCGCGGTGTTGTAACGCATAGAGCCCATAAAAAGTTAATTTTGCTACTTCTTCTCCTGGTGCCCACACACCGAAAACGCCGCACTCATCTTGTGGCATTCGATCTTCTGGAAATAGTTCATAAGTTAAATTTCCATCGGGGCGCCGGCTCATGGTCTGATCCTAATTGTTTGTGCCAACCGCACGAAAAGTTCAGATAAATCCGCGCGATCCCCGCTGGCTTGGACGGCGCCAGACGCAATTGCGCTGGCCCAATCAATTTTATTGGAGATTAAATCCAACAAAGTTTCTCGGCTCATTTCTACAACATTGGGCGGTGTGCCTCTTCGGTGCTTGGAACCGGCAACACATTGAATCGCCGAATAGGGTGGGATTCGCACTTCAACCGAATTTCCCGGCGCCAGTTCAGAGAGCTTGGACAAAATCTCTTTCACCTCCTGAAGTAGAACGGGATCTCGCATGGCTCAACCAAATAGCTTCGGAAAAGTTTCTTCAAAAGCTGAACGTAGTTCAAGAATTGGAATGACCGAATCGTTGATGCATAAGGCATCGCCACCGGTTGATCCGAGTGAAGAAATTTCCACGCCGTGGGTTTTGGCCAGTTCAACTACAGCCTCTGCATTGGTCGCACTAGCGGCGACAATTACTCGGCCAGGGGTTTCCACAAAAAGTTGAACTCCGACGTTTTCAATGGTGATCTGGGCGCCAATTCCGTGGCGCAGAACCATCTCTGAAATTGCAGCTGCAAGACCACCATTACTTAAATCATGAGCTGCTTCGAAGAGAGATTGTCCGGCGAGTAGGAAATTAATGAGGTTTCGTTCTTGGTCCAGATCTAAGACTGGGGAGTGATCACCAATCTCACCAAACAGATGAGCCCATTCACTTCCAGATAGATTGTCATCAGATTTGCCGAGAATAAATAGTTCCTGACCTTCGCGAGAAATTCCCATTGGAGTTCGTTCGCGAACATCTTGAATAACCCCCAAGACTCCAATAACCGGAGTAGGCAAGATGGCGACCGAACCAGTTTGGTTATAGAAGGAAACATTGCCACCAGTTACAGGTAATCCCAGCTCTAAGCAGATGTCAGCAAGGCCGCGAACTGTTTCGGCGAACTGCCACATCACACCAGGGTCTTCGGGTGAGCCAAAGTTCAAGCAGTTAGTTACTGCCAATGGCTTTGCACCCGCGACTGCGATATTTCGGCAACTTTCAGCCAATGCTAATTTGGCGCCTTCGTAAGGATCTAAATACGACCAGCGGGCATTCGCATCTGTGGAGATTGCCACGCCCAGATGTGTGGTTTCATCAAGGCGAATCACGCCAGCATCTTCGGGTTGGGCTAAGACGGTATTTCCTTGAACGTATTTATCGTATTGGGAAGTAACCCACGTTTTATCCGCCATGTTGGGCGAACTCATTAACTTCAAAATCGCCGATTTAATGGCTTCTGGCGAGGTCGGTCTTGGTACGGCGGCGGAAATTGGTTGAAGGCTCTTTCGATACTCCGGTTCAGCGATTGGCCGGTTATAAACCGGGCCTTCATGAGCAACGGTTCGTGGGGGAACATCTACAATCAATTGACCATTAAAGGTGATGTTCAGGCGCACGCCGTCGGTAACTTCGCCAATAACTGTTGCAGTGACATCCCATTTCTTGCAAATGGCCATAAACCTTTTAATTTTGGAAGGTTCAACAATTGCGCACATTCGCTCTTGCGATTCACTCATCAATATTTCTTCTGGTGATAAAGATGGATCTCGCAGCGGAACTTTTTCCAATTGAATATTCATTCCACCAGAACCGGCAGATGCCAATTCTGAAGTGGCACAAGATAAGCCCGCACCACCTAAATCTTGGATACCGACAACTAAATCTTCATGGAAAATCTCTAGACAACATTCAATCAAGACTTTTTCAGCGAACGGGTCCCCCACTTGCACACTAGGACGCTTTGTTGGTTTGGCGGTATTGAAAGTTTCCGAGGCCAAGACTGAGACTCCGCCAATTCCATCACCACCCGTTTTAGCACCAAAGAGAACTACTAGATTTCCGGTGCCATGGGCCTTTGCTAACTTGATATCTTCGTGGCGCATTACGCCGACACACAGTGCATTGACTAATGGGTTTCCCGCGTACGTTTCATCAAAGACTATTTCGCCACCAATGTTAGGAAGTCCCAAACAATTCCCATAACCACCGATACCGGCGATGACTCCTGGAAGGACGCGATGGGTATCTGGTGCATCTGCTAATCCGAATCGAAGTGGATCCATCACCGCAATGGGACGCGCCCCCATGGTCAAAATATCTCGAACGATTCCACCAACACCAGTGGCCGCACCTTGATAGGGCTCAATGAATGAAGGGTGATTGTGCGATTCAATTTTGAAGGTAACTGCGTAACCTTGACCAACATCGACAACGCCAGCATTTTCACCGATTCCGACCAAGAGAGCATCTGAGTGCGGAGCTTTCTCACCAAATTGCTTTAAGTGCACTTTGGAAGATTTGTAAGAGCAGTGCTCGGACCACATGACCGAATACATGGCTAATTCAGATGATGTTGGTCGCCTTCCTAGAATTGATTTGATTCGAAGATATTCATCATCTTTAAGACCTAATTCTTTATACGGTTGCGTTGTATCCGGAGTCTCCTGCGCGATGAAAACAGTATCTAAAGCCATTGTCGACCTACCAATTGGTGAAGGATTGAAGTGAAAAATGGAAGGCCATCTTCAGATGGACCGGTGAGTGTTTCAACAGCGTGCTCTGGATGAGGCATTAGGCCAACGACATTTCCTCGTTCGTTGGTAATGCCAGCGATAAGATTCCGCGAACCGTTTGGATCTTGGCCCAAGTAGCGAGCTACTACGCGTCCTTCGGATTCTAAAATATTTAACGTGGCATCATCACATTGATAAGAGCCTTCGCCATTCTTCAATGGGATGACAACTTCCTGGTTCTTCTGGAAGCCACTGGTCCACATAGTGCTGTTGTTTTCTATTCGAAGCGGCTGGTCCTGACATAAAAAGTGAAGTTCGTGATTTCGGGTTAGCGCTCCAGGAAGCAGATGAGCTTCGGCTAATACCTGAAACCCGTTGCATATTCCTAGCACTGGGAAACCATGCTCGGCGGCAATAATGATCGAAGACATGATCGGTGCGAATCGAGCAATAGCACCACAACGAAGATAGTCACCATAGGAAAATCCGCCAGGCAGAATAACTGCTTGTACCTCCTTGAGATTATCGCTGCCGTGCCACAGCGAGACGCCTTGACCACCAGCCATTTCTACCGCGCGAAGCGCATCGCGATCATCAAGGGAACCGGGAAAGGTAACAACACCGATCTTCATTAGTTTTCTACCTTAATCAAGTAAGTCTCTATCACTGGATTAGAAAGCAAAGTTTCCGCCGCCTTATGAATATCGGCCATTTGTGCATCCGTTGGTTCGCCAACCATCTCAATTTCAAATCTCTTGCCCTGCCGAACCGACGTCGCAAAAGTAAATCCCAATCGAGGAAGTGCGTTTCCTACCGCCTGACCTTGCGGGTCCAAAATTTCCGGTTTCAACATTACTTCCACAATAATCTTTGCCATTGCTAGATATTCCTTCCGGTCAGAACTGAGTAGGCCGTTTCATAACGCTCTTGAGTTTTGTGAACTATCTCAACAGGTAGTTCTGGTGGTGAACTCTTTCGATCCCAATCGGATGAAAGTAGCCAGTCCCGAACAAATTGTTTGTCGTAGGAAGGTTGGGCGCCACCAGGTTTCCAGCTTTCTGCAGACCAAAATCGAGATGAGTCTGGAGTAAGTGCTTCGTCGCCAAGACAGATAGTTCCAGTCACATCTGTCCCAAATTCAAACTTTGTGTCCGCCACAATGATTCCTTTTGTCGCTGCGTAATCATGTGCCCGAGAATAAAGTTGAAGTGTCAGAGCTCTAAGTGCTGTTGCATCTTTAAGGCCAATCATTTCGATGGTCCGTTCAAAATCTATATTCTCGTCGTGGTCGCCCATCTCGGCTTTCCGTGCTGGTGTAAAAATCGGTTCTGGCAATTTTGAGCCATCTTTAAGACCTGAAGGAAGTTGAATTCCGCAAACACTTTGAGTTTGCTGATATTCCAACCAGCCGGACCCAGTCAGATAACCACGCGCCACACATTCAACCGGGAACATATTCAAAGGCTTCACAATAACGGCTCGACCGGCGACTTCCATGGGCACATCGGTGGTGATCAAATGATTGGGTACAACGTCTTTTAGTAATTCAAACCAAAAGAGTGAAAGTTGTGTGAGCACCTGTCCCTTATTGGGAATTGGTGTTGGAAGGACATAGTCAAACGCCGATATCCGATCAGAGGCGACTAGTAGAAGTTCGCCAGCCCCATTTGTGTAGAGATCTCGTACTTTTCCGCTGCGCAGATGAGTCCACCCGCTTAGCATCAGCGTCACCGAATAGAACCTGGTCGATACTGCGCTGCGGCAGGATGCGCGGAAGTTATCGCTTCGATGCGATTAATGACTCTTTCGGTTTGTGCAAAAGCATCACCTGTAAACTCCAAAGGTTGCGATAGGAGTGTCTCTAGCTGGGTTTTATCCAGCGGGATCCGTTGATCTGCGGCAATCGCATCCAGCATGTTATTGGGTTTGCCCGCACGAATTCCAAGCGCAGCACCAACTGCATGTTCCTTAATTACCTCGTGCGCGACTTCTCGGCCGACGCCGGCCTTAACGGAGGCGATCAAAATCTTTGTTGTGCCCAAGAACGGTAAATAGCGTGCCAATTCTGCGGCAATTACTTCTGGGAATGCACCGAACTCCATCAACACCGTCAAGAAAGTTTCGATCAATCCATCGAAGGCGTAGAACGCATCTGGAATCGCAATTCTGCGGACAACGCTGCAAGAGACATCGCCTTCATTCCATTGATCCCCGGCAAGTTCTCCGATCATCGATGAATATCCCCGCAAAATTACTGCTAACCCATTGACTCTTTCACACGAACGAGTATTCATTTTATGTGGCATTGCTGAAGAACCTACTTGACCGGCTTTAAAACCTTCGGTAACTAATTCTGCCCCGGCCATCAAACGAATCGATGTAGCAAATGAAGATGGTGCTGCTGCTAACTGAACCAAAGTGGTGATCACGTCGTAGTCGAATGAGCGAGGATAAATCTGTCCAGTGGAATCCAGAACGTTATCAAAATCCAAATACTGAGCAATCATTTTTTCAAGTGAGGCATGGGCTTGGGAAGAGCCCAGTAGGTCTACAGAATCTTGCGCAGTACCAACGGGGCCTTTGATGCCGCGAATCGGATAGCGAGAAATCAAATGAGAAAGTCGCTCGTAGGAAAAAAGTAATTCTTCGGCAGCGGATGCAAAACGCTTTCCCAAAGTTGTAATTTGAGCTGGGACATTGTGAGAACGACCCGCAATCGGTTGATCTATATATTGGGTTGCCCTGGCGCCCAGTAACGCAAGCACTGCGATCACGCGGTCTCGAACTAAAACTAGTCCATCCCGAATCTGCATCGCTTCAACATTTTCGGTTAGATCACGAGAGGTCATTCCAGCATGGATAGCTTGATGGCCAGCGAGCGCATTAAATTCTTCTATGCGAGCCTTGACATCATGTCGGGTGGTTCGCTCGCGAGCATCGATAGAAACTAAATCGACTTGATCGACAACTTTTTCATAGTCGGCAATTACTTCTTCAGAAATGGAATGACCTAAAACAGTTTGGGCGCGCATAACCGCAATCCACAATTTGCGTTCGGAAATAATCTTGGATTCAGGCGAAAAAATTGCTCGCATCTGGGCCGATGCATATCGGTTCGCCAGAAGGTTCACGGGAGCATTCTCTCGCATCTAGTTGCCCTTCTCAGCAATGGCGGCATTTAGTGCGATGTCGCTTCGATAGTGGCTATCGCGAAGAGTGATCGCCGAAATCGTTCGGTAGGCACGGTCTCGAGCTTCGGTTAGATCTTCGCCCAATCCAGTCACAGAAAGGACTCGGCCACCGTTCGAGTGCAAAACGCCATCTCGACGTGTGGTTCCAGCGTGATAAACGAAGGATTGATCTATGGGGGCAATCCCCAGGATGGGTTCGCCCGAGATTGGGGCGGTGGGGTAACCCGAACTGGCCAGAACCACGGTTACTGCTGACTTTTCCGACCAATCCAACTCTTCCTGAGAGTTCAGTTTTCCCGTTGCCGCTCGGTAGAGCAGATCTGCCAAAGGGGTATTGAGTCGGGGCAAGAGAACCTGGGTTTCTGGATCGCCAAAGCGAGCGTTGAACTCAATCACCTTGGTTCCCTTATTGGTCAGCGCCAACCCCGCATAGAGCAAGCCCACGAAGGGTGTGCCTCTGGCTGCCATCTCTTGAATCGTTGGGTTTAAAACTTCTCGGAGGGTTTGCTCCATCAGATCATCGGGAGCCCATGGAAGCGGTGAATAAGCACCCATTCCGCCGGTATTTGGACCCAAATCTCCGTCGTATGCTCGCTTAAAATCTTGGGCTGGCTGCATAGGAATAACATGAATGCCATCAGAAATTCCGAAGAGGGAAACTTCAGGGCCATCCAAGAATTCTTCAATGACGACCCGGTCGCTTTGTAGCGCATGAGCAATGGCAGTTTCTCGATCGTTGGTGACGACTACACCTTTGCCTGCGGCTAATCCATCGTGCTTGACTACATAAGGGGCGCCGAAAGTATCTAGAGCGGCTTCAACTTCTTTGCGGTTGCTGCAGGTAAAACTCTTTGCCGTTGGCACTCCTGCATCGCTCATCACTTTCTTGGCAAAGTCTTTAGAACCTTCTAATTCAGCTGCTGCTTTCGACGGGCCAAAGCAGGCAATTCCGCTGGCCCGCAATAAATCCGTTAAACCATTCACAAGGGGTTTTTCTGGACCGACGACTACTAAATCAATTTGCAATTCCTTGGCCAATCGAAGGACTGCCACATTGTCATCGGCGTCAATGCCATGACAGAGCGCTACTTCTTCGATACCTGGATTGCCTGGGGCTACGTGGAGTTCTGTAAGTGAAGGATCTCGATTGAGCGCGACCGCTAACGCATGTTCGCGTCCGCCGGAACCAATCAGCAGAACTCTCAAATGAGATCCCTGACCGAAATAGTTTGCAGGCGACCAGGACCAACACCGATTGCGCTCATTGGAGCGCCA
The DNA here is from genome assembly GCA_037130455.1 of Actinomycetes bacterium. GTDB lineage: Bacteria > Actinomycetota > Actinomycetes > Nanopelagicales > Nanopelagicaceae > CAIMZW01. Next base: position 15,481 of record JBAXSZ010000020.1, read on the forward strand.
GAAATTTCTTCCAGGTACTTCACATAAGCCTGAGCATTTGCAGGAAGATCTTCAAAGGTTTTCGCCGAAGATATATCTTCTTGCCAACCAGGTAGATATTCATAAATTGGTTTTGCATGGTGGAAATCCGATTGCGAAGCTGGAAGTTCTTCCACCCGAGTTCCATCGATCTCATAGGCCACGCAGACTGGGATCTTCTCCCAACCACTAAGAACATCTAGTTTTGTCAGGAAGAAATCGGTCAAACCATTAACACGAGTCGCATAACGGGCGATCGGCGCATCGAACCAACCACAACGGCGATTTCGACCAGTCGTTACACCAACCTCCCCGCCGATTGTGCGAAGTTTTTCGCCATCTTCGTCTAAGAGTTCGGTAGGGAATGGACCTGAACCGACTCGGGTCGTATAAGCCTTCAAGATTCCAATGACACGAGTAATTTTGGTTGGTCCAATTCCGGAGCCAGTAGATGCGCCACCTGCGGTTGGATTAGAAGAGGTGACGAATGGATATGTACCGTGATCGACATCTAAAAGGGTTCCTTGGGAACCCTCCAAAAGTACATACTTGCCAGCCTTCAATGCTTGATCTAAAAGCAAGCCAGTGTCGGTGACATAAGGTCGCAGAATGTCGGCGTACTGCAGGTACTCGTCAAAAATCTGCTCAACGTCCAAACCTTTTCGGTTGTAGACCTTGGTGAGAACTTGGTTCTTATCGCGGAGTGCGCCTTCGATTTTTTGCTTCAGGATTGAAGGGTCAAAAAGATCTTGGACTCGGATTCCGATTCGGTTGATCTTGTCGGCATATGCAGGTCCTATACCCCGACCGGTGGTACCGATTTTCGAGTTTCCAAGGAAACGCTCTGAAACCTTGTCGATAGTGCGGTGATAAGGAGTAATTAAATGAGCATTGGTGCTGATCTTCAATTTTGAAGTATCAATTCCACGCTCATTCAATCCCTTGATCTCTTGAAGAAGGACGGAAGGATCTATGACCACGCCATTTCCAATTACCGGGACACAGGTAGGACTTAAGATTCCAGAAGGCAACAAGTGCAAGGCATATTTCTGATCGCCAATGACGACGGTATGCCCGGCATTATTCCCACCTTGGTATCGGACAACGTAATCAACACGATCTCCTAGGAGATCGGTCGCTTTACCTTTGCCTTCGTCGCCCCACTGGGCACCTAACAGAACTATGGCAGGCATTGTGGCCTTCCTTTATTAGTTGACGGCTTGAAATGGATTAGGAGATGAGCGAAGTACCAGTAGAACGAAGATCTTCACATGCTTCAACAACACGCTTTGCAATTCCAGCTTCGGCAGCCTTACCCCAAGCGCGTGGATCGTAAGCCTTCTTATTTCCGACTTCGCCATCAATCTTCAAGACGCCATCGTAATTTTTCAACATGTGATCAGCGATTGGTCGGGTAAATGCATATTGCGTGTCGGTGTCAATATTCATTTTTACAACACCATAATCCAAGGCCTCGCGAATCTCTGAAAGCAAGGAACCAGAGCCACCATGGAAAACCAAATCCATTGGCTTGGAACCAGAAGGTAGCCCCTTAGTAGCGGCTACTGCATCTTGGAGAGTCTTCAGAATTTTTGGCTGGAGGACGACATTTCCTGGCTTGTAAACACCGTGGACGTTTCCGAAAGTTGCTGCAACCATGTACCGGCCGCGCTCACCCCAACCCAATGTTTCAACAGTAAGAAGTGCATCTTCTGGAGTGGAGTACAACTTTGCGTCGTGCTTTGCCTCAATTCCATCTTCTTCGCCTCCAACAACTCCAATTTCAATTTCCAAGAGTGTTCGGGCCGCTAAAGACTTATCAATGAGTTCGCTGGCAATGGTCATGTTCTCTGGCATAGAGACTGCAGAGCCATCCCACATATGGGAATTAAATAGCGGCGCCTTGCCGGATTTGATTCGATCTGCACCAAAGGCCAGAAGTGGGCGCATGAAGCCATCCAACTTTTCTGCTGGGCAGTGATCGGTGTGGAGCGCGATATTGATTCCATAATTCTTTGCGACGATATGTGCGTACTCAGCTAAGGCCACTGCACCGTCGACCATATTTTTTACGGTTGAGCCGGAGAGATATTCCGCGCCGCCCCAAGAGATTTGAATAATGCCATCTGATTTTGCTTCTGCGAAGCCGCGTAATGCACCAATCAAAGTCTGTGAAGAGGAGACGTTGATGGCCGGATAAGCGAAGGCACCAGCCTTTGCCTTGTCCAACATTTCGGCGTAAATCTCAGGGGTTGCAATAGGCATTTTTCATCTCCCAAATAATGATGTGGAATTCTCGGTGTAATTCTCAGACCGAAGGCACGCCATTGGGTCAGACGGTGAGGCTTACGCCCTATCCCACCACATTTTGGGGCGGATTGGAAAAAATCGGCCAGATTGCCAGCTTTTGGGCTAAAAAACAGCCCCGTCGACGACTAGTTCAGGCCCAAGAAGGTGAAAATCCGATCCAGCCCAAAAAAGCCTAAATTGGAGTGGAGTAACCCCCTCCCCACTTTCACAGCCACCTTGCCAACGGTGGTCACTATCGAGGTCACAAAGTGAACCCGAGAAAGAAGATTCAACGCAAAGCCCATTTCTATTCCTTTCGGTTGATGTAGAACTGATGTACCGAAAGTACGCAGATTAGAAAGGTCATTTTTATCGGCCGGGAGATAGTGGGGACAACTTTGCGCTGGTAATCTCCACAAATGACTTCCGAGAACCTGCATGGTGATGCTGTAGAAAATCTTTCCTACGAAAATCGCACCTTTCCCCCTTCGTCAGAATTTATCGCTCAAGCCAATGGGACGGCGGCGCTGTACACAGAAGCAGAGAACGACCGGTTAGCCTTCTGGGAGAACCAGGCTAAAAATTTGCATTGGGCTAAGCCTTGGGATCAAACCTTGGAATGGAACCTTCCGTATTCCAAATGGTTCATCGGCGGGAAGATCAACGCTTCCTACAACTGCTTAGACCGACATGTTCTAGAAGGTCGCGGAGATCGAGTCGCCTTTCATTTTGAGGGAGAACCTGGTGACACTCGAAGAATCACTTACTCGCAGATGCTTACCGAAGTTAAAAAGACAACAAACGCTTTGATCGAACTTGGCATTAAAGCCGGAGATCGAGTCGCAATTTATATGCCGATGATTCCTGAAGCGGCTATTGCCATGCTGGCTTGCGCTCGAATCGGTGCCGCGCACTCGGTCGTCTTCGGAGGGTTTTCTGCAGACTCTCTGCTTTCGCGAATTCAAGATGCCGATGCTTCTTTGGTGATCACCTCTGACGGCGGTTATCGCCGTGGTGCACCGTTTGCATTGAAACCTGCCGTAGATGAGGCGCTCAAAGGCGAGCACAATGTACGAAATGTTTTAGTCGTACAGCGAACCGGCCAGGACACTGAATGGGTCGAAGGTCGGGATGTCTGGTGGCATGAAATTGTTGGACGCCAATCGGAAGAACATGACGCTGAATTTTTCGACAGCGAGCATGTTCTTTTCATTCTTTATACATCGGGAACTACCGCAAAACCAAAGGGCATTTTTCACTCTACTGGTGGTTACTTAACCCAAGCGGCTTATACCCACAAAATGGTCTTTGATTTGAAAGCTGAAACCGATGTGTATTGGTGTACTGCAGATATTGGATGGATTACTGGTCACTCCTACGTTGTTTATGGACCCATGATTAATGGCGCCACTCAGGTGATGTATGAAGGCACTCCAGATACACCAACAAAATCAAGAATTTTCGAACTCATTCAAAAATATAAAGTATCGATTCTTTACACAGCACCAACCTTGATTCGTACCTGGATGAAGTGGGGCGATGAATTCCCAAATTCGTGCGACCTAACTTCTCTTCGCGTTTTAGGTTCGGTCGGCGAACCAATTAACCCTGAAGCTTGGATGTGGTACCGCGACGTCATTGGCGGAAATCGTTGTCCAATCGTTGATACTTGGTGGCAAACCGAAACTGGTGGAATTATGATTTCACCACTACCTGGCGTTACTGCAACAAAACCAGGTTCGGCAATGGGGGCAATCCCTGGAATAAGCATCGCCGTGATTGATGACGATGCCAACATTATGGGCAAGGGACACGGTGGCTATTTGGTTTTAACAGAACCATGGCCGGCGATGTTGCGCGGAATCTGGGGTGAGCCAGAGCGCTACAAGGAGAATTACTGGTCTCGTTTTGATGGCATGTATTTCGCTGGCGATGGTGCCAAGCTCGACGACGACGGAGCGATTTGGTTGCTGGGTCGCGTAGACGATGTCATGAATGTTTCTGGCCATCGAATTTCGACTACTGAAGTTGAATCCGCCCTGGTCTCCCATGAAGCAGTTGCCGAAGCCGCTGTTGTCGGAGCTAAGGACGAAATGACTGGCCAGGGAATTGTGGCATTCGTTATTTTGCGTGGAGGAATTGACCATGCTGAAGGTGAAATTTTGGTTAAGCAACTTCGCGATCATGTTGCAAAAGAAATTGGACCGATCGCAAAGCCACGTCAAATCATGGTTGTTAATGAACTTCCCAAGACGAGAAGTGGAAAAATTATGCGCCGCCTTCTTCGAGATGTTGCCGAACATCGAGCCGTTGGCGATTCAACTACCTTGGCTGATCCAAATGTCATGAAACTGATTCAAGAGGGATTGAAAACAGGTAAATCAGAAGATTGATAAATTTAGCAATTAGCTAAATTTACTTACCTTTCTTTGCCAGTGTGCCCTCAATTTGAGTGGTTATTTTCGTGATCACTTCTGGAGCATATTTATGAATCTGGGTATAAATCTGGCTGGTTGGCACATTCTTCTGTGCCCATACCCATGGCGAAAAAATCAGCAGCGCACTTACTAAATAAAAAATGATTAGTGAGCGAAGTACTGAAAAGATCCCACCAGCCAATGAGTCGAGCCACTTAAATGGACCGAAAAGAATTTTCGAATGAAAGAATTTTGCAACTCTTCTAAATAAATATTCCCCAATTGCGGCAGCGAAGAATATGGCAGTCAGTATTAGACCAATCTTGCTCCACACCTGAAGCCAACCTTTAACAAAATGCATGGAAAGGATTAACCCCGTCAGCCCACCCAACACATAACCGACTGCCGAAAGTAAGGTGGCTATTAATCCGGCATGGTATCCGCGAAAAAAAGCAGCGATGATTAGCAGACCAGCGATCACATCAACCCAGTTATAGGTCATAACGAAACCTTCAAGTATTTCCTCACCATATCAAAAAGCGCTTTATCCGAATGGATAGTTCCAATTTGGCGGTACTTCACTTTCCCGGCGCTATCTATGAACCAAGTGACGGGAACACCTAAGCCAAAAATTCCCTTCGTCCGTCCATCAGGGTCAAAGAGTATGGGCCAGGTCATGCCATGGCTCAGAACAAACTTTCTGCCCGACTCCATATTCTTTTCTTCCACATCAATACCTGCGATCGCAATTTTCTTAGTTGCCGCGAGCGCTCGGAAATGTGGGATCTCCTCTATACATGGCGCACACCACGAGCCCCATACATTCACCACGATGGGTCCCCGCAAGGATTGAAAGGTTGCTCCAGCGCCACCGTCCAAACACGGCAACGAAGTATCGGTTTTTTTAGCCGCCACATGAACCATCTTTGTGCAAGAGAGAACTTTCCCAGCAGAAGCCTGAACCTGACTGGGCAGAACCATGGCCACGAAAAGAACGAGCATGCCGATACCGATTCTGGTCGCCATTTTCATCGAAAGTCCGCATCGCTTTTAACCATGGCCATGGCTTTAACTTTATCCATTTCGCCCATGCCGTAAGAAGGGCAGAGGTTCGCCAACGGGCAAGCCGCACAGGCTGGCTTTCGGGAATGACAGATCCGCCGGCCATGCCAGATCATTCGCTGAGAAAGATTGGTCCATTCCTTTTGTGGAATTAGTTCGGCGACAGCAAACTCCACTTTCACTGGGTCTTCTTCTTCGGTCCAACCAAAGCGGCGACTGAGCCGGCCAAAATGGGTGTCGACCGTAATTCCAGGAATTCCGAAGGCATGACCTAAGACCACATTGGCGGTCTTTCGCCCTACGCCAGCCAAAGTGATCAATTGTTCTAAGCTACCTGGAACCTCGCCTTGGAAATCATTCATGATTTGCTCGCTGAGAGATTTAATATTTCGCGCTTTTACTCGGAAAAACCCGGTGGAACGGATTAACTCTTCGATCTCGGCCAGGGGAGCTCCAGCCATTCGTTTGGCAGTGGGAAACTTTCGAAAAAGCGCCGGGGTCACTTGGTTGACCCGTTTGTCCGTGCACTGGGCCGACATCACGACTGCAACCAAGAGTTGAAATGCGGAGCCGAAATCTAGTTCGCAGCGAACTTCGGGGTAACGCTTGGTAAGCACTCGATACGTCGCCCGAGCGCGCTTAGCTCGATCAGCGGCGCTTTCCGTCATTGGGGAAGGTTACGCCGTTTGGAACTGCCCGACCAAAGGGCATAAACTCTTTTTGTGACTAATCAGACAGATGAAGCCGTTGTACGAACCGCCCCACTTTTTAGCGCTTTAGACGATGCTGATGCATCTTCGTTGCGCTCCTCTATGGTTGAAATCAAAATCAGCCGAGGCGATACCTTGTTTAAAGAAGGCGATGAAGGCGATCGACTTTATGTAGTTGTCGAGGGCAAACTGAAGTTAGGTACCTCCAGCACAGATGGCCGAGAAAACTTATTATCAATTCTTGGACCTGGTGAAATGTTTGGGGAACTTTCCCTCTTCGATCCAGGGCCACGTACGGCGACAGCGACTGCAGTTACTGACACCCGGCTTTTGGCACTTTCCCATGACCAAGTTATTGGTTTAGTCACCCGTTCACCACAAGTTGCACTTCAACTCTTGGAGCGATTAGCCCAACGGTTACGTCGAACCAACGAAGTTCTTGCCGATCTAGTTTTCTCTGATGTGCCTGGTCGAGTCGCGAAAGCGCTGATGGATCTTGGCAGTCGCTTCGGAGTTCAACAAGATGATGGTTTGCACGTAAACCATGAACTCACTCAAGAGGAATTGGCGCAGCTAGTTGGCGCATCTCGTGAAACCGTTAATAAAGCACTTGCAGATTTTGCTGGCCGTGGTTGGGTTCGATTGGAACCTAGGGCCGTTGTGGTTCTCGATTTTGAGCGTCTGAGCAAGCGCGGAAGATAGTTTTAACTTAGTTTAAAACGTTTGAAGGCGGTTAACAGTTGACCGCTCTTACTCTTGGCGGCCGTCACACTTAAATGGCTACCATCCCGATAAACATTGACGCCCCCGCTGGTCGCCGGACATTTTGTCGATGTGCAGAACCACGGGACTGGGTTAATGAAATTTACATGAAGCTGCGCCGCTAACGTTGGCGCACTCATTGATGTGGAAGTCAAGAGATTCACAAAATCACAGGCAGTGCGCTTGTTCGCATTTACTTTCAAAGTTAAACATTCGGGAATATTTGCGGTGGGCCGAGGGGTATCACCGAAGAGCACGATTTTCGAATGATCGACTTTCAACGCACCTATAAACTCCGCGAATCCTTGATTCCAGGCACTGTTGTAATCCAGGACGTCATTTACTAATTCATAACGATTTTGACTGTAGTTCGCGATGATCAAGATAGTGGGTTGAAGTTTATTAATGTCTGCAGCCAATAGTTGTTGCCATTTGGCACATGATTTATCAACAGAACCCAACCTAATTGTTGCTAGAAACATTGCCGGACAACTGGATTTAGTTCGGGCAATAAGTTTCCAATGGCGCTCCTGTGCTAGTTGTTCCAGGACGGGGAACCATTGCGCTGCATGTGAATCCCCGGCTAGAACAATGCTTGTGGCACTGGTTAAATCGCCAAATGCGCAGTCACCTTTCGGCCAATCCACGTTGAGATCCAAGTGGCAGCCATTCGCATAAATTATCGGGGAAGAGGTATCGATGGTTACATTTTTCAGATTAAGACTTGCATGCGAGGCAGCAACACTGACTCCAGTGAAACTTCCTCCGGCAACGATTGCCACAACCAGTGCCCAACGAGGAAGTGAGAGCGACAATTTCTTATTGAACCTAAATGGATTTTCAATAAATTTATAAGAGAGAACCGCAAGGAAAAGCGAGAGTAAAAGAACCGTCATTTGCTTCATGATTCCTGGCTGCACTCCTTGCGAATAGAGGAAAACTATTATGGGCCAATGAACTAGGTAGAGAGAGAAAGATATATCACCTAGCCAAACTAATGGAGAATACCTTCGAAATTCCCAAGCTGACCAAATGACTAAGGCCGCGCCAAAGACTGGAATGAGAGTGGTAATTCCAGGTGTCGCATTGTGAGTAGAGACCAAGAAAACCGACACGATCATCACGAGCCAACCCAGAGTTCCCAGAAACTTCCTTAAATTAGCCGAAAGTTTCGAAGGAGCAATTGTTGCAATTGTCGCACCTGCGAGAAATTCCCAAAATCTGGAGAAAGGCAGGTAGAAAGAATCAAGCGAGTTAACACTGGTCAACCAGAAGGCAAAGATAAGTGTCAGAAGAAAAAATACTGGAATCAACTTCTTCTTCTTTTTGAAGAAAAAGAAAAATGCTAACGGCCAGACTAGATAGAACTGCTCTTCAACTCCCAGCGACCAGTAATGAAGGAAAGGGGAGGAATTTGAAGTTGCTGCTAGATAGTTGTTCTGGTGAAAGAGAAATCCAATATTGGCTGAGAAGAGCGATGAATTGAGCGCATCGTGAGCGATTGATTTCAATTGAAGCGAGGAAACAAAATATATGCTTCCAATTCCGGTCAAGAGAACAATCGCCAAACTAGCGGGCAAAATTCGTTTTAATCGTTTTTGATAGAAATCAACAATTTGCTTTCTTAGGGATCCGTCGCCTCGATCGAGTCTTGCGGTAATAACAAAGCCTGAGATCACAAAGAAGATATCGACACCTAGAAACCCGCCTTGTACTTGCGAAAATTCCAGATGATAAAAAAGTACCGAAACAATAGCCAGGCCCCGTAGGGCCTGGATGTCTCTTCTCATGACTGGTTAAAGACTTTAAGACTTAAGTTCGACAGTAAGCTCAATTTCAACTGGTGCATCCAAGGGAAGTTCGGCAACGCCGATGGCAGACCTCGCATGCTTGCCGTTAACATCGCCCCACAACTTAATGAGCAATTCTGAAGCGCCGTTCACAACAAATGGACAGTTGATAAAACCCGATACCCCGTTGACGTATCCAACGACTCGGACAACTCTGACGATGTCATCTACATTGGCAACGGTATTGATAGCAGCCAAAGCATTGAGGATGCAGACCTGTGCCATTTCCTTCGCTTGTTCCGGAGTGACTCCCCCATCGACTTTTCCGATGTAAGGGATTTTGCCATCAACAAGCGGTAACTGGCCTGCGGTGAAAACTAAGTTTCCCGTTTTTACCGCCGGGATATAGGCGGCGACAGGAAGTGAGGCGACCGGTAAGACCAATCCAAGTTCAGCAAGTTTGGCTGAGACATCCATTTATTTTGCCTCGCGCTTCAAATAGGCAACCAACTGCTCCCCAGTTCCGGGAGCAGGGACTACTTGAACAAGTTCCCATCCTTCAGAACCCCAGGTGTCTAGAATTTGTTTGGTGGCATGTGATAGCAGAGGCACCGTTACATATTCAAACTTCATTATTGCTCCTTCTCGAGATGTCATGAACCAGCAAGCGCTGCTTTAACTAATGATGAAACAAGGCCGCCGTCCGCTTTGCCAGCGATTTGAGGTGAAACGATTTTCATGACCAGGCCCATGCCAGCAGGCCCTGCGGCACCAGTTTCGGCAATGGCGGCTGCAATGATTTCCTGGATTTGTGCTTCGGATAATTGTTCGGGTAAATATAAAGCGATGACTTCGCCTTCGGCTTTCTCTTGAGCCGCGCGATCTGGACGGTTTGCCGCGATAAAAGCTTCGGCTGACTCACGGCGCTTTTTGGCTTCTCTAGAGAGAACGGTGATGATCTCGGCCTCGGTCAAGGTGCGAGCACTCTTTCCGGAGACTTCCTCGTTGGTAATTGCGGTGAGAACCATCCGGATTGTGCCTGAATTGATCTCGCTTCGGGAGCGAATCGCCTCAGTTAGATCGGTCTGGAGTCGTTCTTTTAGTCCCATAGGGGTATCTTCTCATGTCTATGGCTTATCAGGTGCGAAGAGAATCGGTCCCCATCTTGCCTTTGGGCGCCCGAGACATTCGCGTGCTCCATATTTCCGACCTTCATCTGACGCCTTCTAGCCATTCTGAAATTACCGATGTAAAAAGTTTATCGGACCTGAATCCCGACCTAGTGATTATCACTGGTGATTTCCTGGCTCATATGAGGGCAGTACCCGTTGTTATAGATGCGCTTTCCAATTTACTTTCATTGCCAGGTGTATTTGTTTTTGGTTCCAACGACTATTACGCACCGAAATTTAAAAATCCACTCGCTTATCTCAGAAGCGATCATGGTGGGCGAAAGTTGGGCCAAGAATTACCATGGCAAGAACTAGATGCTGGGCTTCAATCAAAGGGGTGGGTTAACGTCAATCATCAGCGCGCCTTGTTGAAAATTAACGGAAGCACGATCGAATTTCGGGGCACCGATGATGCACATTTGCATTTGGATAAATATGGCGAAGTTGCAGGCGAGCCCAGTCCGCAAGCAGATGTGGCAATCGGAGTCACGCACGCTCCATATTTACGAATTCTAGAATCCATGTCAGAAGATCAACTGGATATGATTTTTGCCGGACATACTCATGGCGGTCAAGTGCGACTGCCATGGCCTGGGGGCAGTAAAGCCCTAACGACCAATTGTGATTTACCAACCTGGCGCGCCCGGGGTTTAACAAAAGTGCAAGATGAACCATGGCTCAATGTTTCAGCAGGAATGGGCACCAGTCCCTTTGCAAAAATAAGAGTCGCTTCTCCACCAGAAGTTTCCTTGATTACTTTAGAACCCTCGCTGTAACTAAGGGTTAATTATTTATCCATGAAATATTGGACGAGAAATTACATCCGCTTCGTACAAGGAATCAATA